>OY787533.1:3610154-3911000 GCA_963678925.1 uncultured Acidaminobacter sp.
TACCGCGGCTTAGTACGCTGTATACATCACTGAATATGGGGATCGGCGTCTTGTGCTTAATAAAAAACATCAGGTACATGAAAAAAGATACTGCGAGCCCGCCGTTCCCAAGTGCCTTTAGGAACCAGTTCGGGTTGAAACTCTTGTCATTGTTTTTGCTAATTGAAATAACATTCATAATTTTCACCTCCGAAATTCATCCCCCTACAGGTGGGGGTCGTACATTATCCTACACGGCAAAATTTCGAATGTCAATCATTTTTATTAGCATATGCCATTAAAAATTTTTTCCAATTTACAACTTCAAGGCTGAATAAGACTTGAAAAGCAAAATTGCGCTCAAGTGAGCGCAATTGATACAGCATTTCTATCTGTTGAGCATTGCTTCAAGTTTTTGAATGCGTTCCTGCAATGATTCTATAAGTGTGCTTTCTGAGTCTGCTGGTGCGCCGCATCCGAAACCTCTTCCACAGCGTCTGCCGCGTCCAGAGCCTTTTCTCATACCACGGCGGCCATAGCCATACTCAGTATTGCTATCATCGTTTCCTGCACATTTTCCCAGACCACGTCCAGTCATTTCGCCTTTTCCCATTGGGCCAGTTCCATCAAATCTTGGCATTTTTCTTCCTCCTCGTAGGGTGATAATAAGATAATCTATTCATTTTGTTGTGGGCATATGCTCTTTACACTTTTAGTATATCACGTTATGGGCATATGTCAATTAAATTCCAAAAATAGTTATGGGTATTTGACATAAAGTTCAAATTAGGTATAATTAAAATGGCATATGCCAATATGAAACTGGAGGTTGTGAAATGGGAAATTTTAAAAATGCGGATATACTTGTAATCGGGGGAAGTGCAGCGGGTCTGGTTGCGGCGATGACTGCAAAATCAAGTTATCCGGAGAAGAATGTTGTCGTAGTACGTAGAGAAGAAAAGGTAATGATTCCATGTGGCATTCCCTACATATTTGGTTCACTTGGAACATCGGACAATAATATTTTGCCTGATGCAGGTCTTAACAAATTGGGTGTCGAGATTTTAGTAGATGTGGTTCATGAAATCAACAAAGAAGAGAAGGTATGTGCCCTTGCTGGCGGTGCGCAGATCAAATATGACAAATTGATTCTTGCAACTGGTTCACAGCCATTTATGCCAAACTGGCTAAAAGGCGCACAGCTTGAGAATGTATTTACTATTCCAAAGAACAAAGTATATTTGGATGCTTTTATGGACAAGCTTGAAGGGCTTAAAAATATCGTGGTTGTCGGTGCAGGGTTCATTGGGGTTGAAACATCTGACGAACTGAACAAAAACGATAAGAACATCACCCTTGTTGAAATTCAAAACAGAATTCTTGGTGCAGCTTTCGACGAGGATGTAGCATTGAATGCTCAGGAAAAGCTTGCTGCAAGAGGTGTCGATATTCGCACAGGTGTGGGCATTGAAGAAATCAAAGGCTCTGGAAAGGTTGAATCTGTCAAGCTTTCAAATGGTGAAGAACTAAAGGCAGATGCTGTGATTCTTTCCATGGGATACAGACCGAATGTAGAACTTGCTAAAGCAGCCGGTGTAAAAATCAATGAGCTTGGTTTTATTCAAGTGGATGAATACCTGAGAACATCAGAAGCGGATATTTTTGCCGCTGGCGACTGTGCTGAAAAACGCGATTTCGCTACAGGCAAGCTTTCAACAACCATGCTGGCATCAACAGCTTGTGCTGAAGCACGCGTTGCGAGTCTGAATCTTTATAGCCTCTCTACTGTAAGATCCTTCAAGGGGACAATTGGAATTTACTCTACAAATATTGGAGAAAGTTCATATGGCGTTGCGGGACTGACTGAGAGCTCGGCTGTCAAAGAAGGATTTGACATTGTAAGCGGCTCTTTCACAGGTATGGATAGACACCCAGGCAAGCTCGCCGGCGCGCATGAGCAAATGGTCAAACTGGTTGTTTCAAGAGACAGCGGCCGTATTCTAGGCGGTGAAGTCATTGGTGGAACAAGCGTAGGTGAGCTGATTAATGTCATTGGATTTGTAATCCAGGGTGGTATGACGCTGACAGATCTACTGGTTTCACAAATCGGAACACAGCCAATGCTGACTGCTTCTCCGGCAGCTTATCCACTGATTAAAGCAGCTGAAGTGATTTCCAGAAAAATTGGATAGTCGTTTGAAATGGAGGAAGATTTATGAAGATTGCTGTTACAAGTACTGCTGATTCAAAGCAGGCTATGATGGACGAACGTTTTGGTCGTTGTGCATACTTTGCTGTATATGACACAGACGCACAAACGTACGCGTTTTTAGACAACAACGCATCGGCTTCTGGGCATGGCGCAGGTATTGGTGCTGCTCAATATGTAGCTGACTTAGGTGTGGGCGTGGTCCTGACGGGTAACCTGGGACCTAAAGCAAAGCAGGTTCTTGACGCGTCTGGTGTCAAAGGCTTTAAGCTAAGTGCGTTGAATGTTGAAGATGCAATCAAGGCTTATCAAGATGGACAGGCTGAGGAAATTACAAATGCTGGACCATCGCATCAGGGCTAGAACGTGGTGATACAATGAATATTGCAATTTTGAGCGGTAAGGGCGGTACAGGAAAAACGACGGTTTCAACCAATTTGGCTGTTACAATGGGATGCCATTATATTGATACGGACGTCGAAGAGCCAAATGGCCATATTTTCCTTAAACCAAGTTCGTGTCAGACGGCACCTGTTTCAGTCCTGGTTCCGCAGGTAGATAAAGAAATCTGCACCCTTTGTGGAAAATGTGCGCAGGTTTGTCAGTTCAATGCGCTTGCAAAAACAATAACAGGCATTATGCTGTTCGAGGATTTGTGCCATGGATGCGGCGCCTGCTCCATTGCGTGTCCTGTTCAGGCAATTACGGAAGTTGAGCGTGAAGTCGGTGTTATGATGGTCGGCAAGTTGAGCAGGCAGCTGTTCATGAATGGCACCCTGAATATCAAAGAGCCAATGGCTGGGCCGATTATCAGTAAGTTGAAAGCGCTTATTCCTAAGGAAGGCGATGCCTTGATTGACTGTTCACCGGGCACGTCGTGCAATGTGGTTAAGGGGCTTGAAGGCGCGGATTACGCGGTGCTTGTGACTGAACCCACGAAATTTGGACTTCATGATCTGAAGCTGGCTGTGAAGCTTGTACGTGACATGGACATTCGCTTTGGCATTGTCATCAACAGAAGTGATGAAAATTCTGAAATGATCAGGACTTATTGCTCTGACGAAGCGATTACGCTTCTTGGTGAAATTCCATTTTCAAGAAAGGCAGCTGAGCTGTATTCTGTGGGTCGTCTTCTCATTGAGGACGAGTCGTTCAAAAAGGTCTTCGACGATATTGCCGAAGAGCTTAACAAACAAGCGGGCAGACGTCCAGAACAGGATGGTGAAGCATGCAGCTCGTAATTATTAGCGGTAAGGGTGGCACGGGAAAAACAACGATTGCCGCTTCTTTTGCCTACTTGGCTGGAACAGACTTGATCAAGGTCGACTGTGATGTCGATGCGTCCAATTTACATCTGATGTTCGGTGGAACTGATTTTGAGACAAAACCATTTGAAGGTGCAAAAATTGGGATTGTTGATGAAGCAAAGTGCATTGCATGTGATGTGTGCGCGAATACATGCCGTTTCGGTGCCATTGAAATGAAAGGCACATCGGCGTGGGTGAATCCCTTGAAATGTGAAGGGTGTGGTGCTTGTGTCGTAGCCTGTCCTCAGAAAGCCATCAGGCTGGAAGATGAAGTGACGGGAAATACAATTCTGACACGCTCTCAAGAAGGGGTCATATCCAGGGCGGAAATGTTTCCTGGCGCTGAAGGCTCTGGGAAGCTGGTGACCCAGGTACGCAAAAATGCCAAGGCCTATGCAGGCGATACGGCAGATTTCATTATTGACGGGTCACCTGGAATTGGATGTTCGGTTATGGCTTCAATAACAGGCTGTGATTACGCGATTATTGTAACAGAGCCAACCCTGTCGGGTTATGAAGATTTTAAGCGTGTTTATACACTTACAAAGCATTTTGGATTAAAGGCAGCTGCAGTTATAAACAAGTATGACATCAATCCGGAAATGTCAGGGCGTATTGAGGCGTATTGCGGTATTGAACGTGTTAAGGTAATTGGCAGAATCCCATTTGATGATCAGGTTAAGAATTCCATCAATACGGGTGTGCCTATTTCAAGCTATAAGGATTCTACAGCTGGGCAGGCCGTTGTAGATGCATGGAGTGCGTTTAAGAAAATAGCGGAGGTTTAATATGGTGAAAATAGCTGTTGCAAAGGAAGGAAACCAAGTTTCTGCACATTTTGGACATTGTGCCGGATTTGAGATTTTTGATATTGAAGGCAAGGAAATCAAAGAGAGAAGCTTCCTGGCATCCCCAGGACATACACCAGGTGCTCTACCGGTTTTCTTGGCACAGAACAATGTGAACACAATTATTGCTGGCGGTATGGGATCAATGGCTCAAGAACTGTTTGGTCAGAATGGCATTTCTGTAATCGTTGGCGCAACAGGCAGTATTGATGATGTTGTGGCATCATTTATCAGTGGCAGCATTGAGTCGACTGGCTCGGTGTGCAGCGAACACGGCCATGCTGGTTCGTGTGGCGGTCACGAGTAGGTAATGCCAATATTATAAAACTATGCTAAGATGCGAATAGCAAAGTGATTTCAACATGAACGGGAAATCCCCAATCAATTTTATTGATTGGGGTTTTTTCGTTTTGACGGAATGTGTCAAAATTCGTTGACGGAATGTGTCAAAAACGGTATGATTTTGACAGATGGTGTCAAATGTGTTTGGAGGTATCTTGTGAAAACTTATGACTACAGTAAAGTAGAACTTACGAATCCGCGGGTACAGGCGGTTATAAATGCTGGGTATGAAGAGTTCAGCAAAACGGGCTATAAGAAAGCTTCGACGAATCATATCGCCGCAAATGCCGGTGTGGCACGTGGTCTTATTTATTACTATTTTGGCGATAAGCAGGGACTGTTTCAATTTTTGATGGACAATGCGGTCGACAGAATCATGAGCGCCATGGAAGAGGGTGTGGACTGGAGCAATCCGGACCTGCTCTACAGAATAACCAAAACCATTTTCTTTAAGTGCAGGGTCCTTGCAGACAATCCCAAGATTTTTGATTTTTTACTGGTCAATATGGAGCACTACAGGCAGGAAAACATCAACCCCTTCTTTAAAGGCGGCGGCACGGACATTAAAAAGCTTATGCATGACTTCTATTACAGCGAAGTGGATGAATCACTTTTTAAGGATGGTCTGGATGTAGAAAAGACCATAAACACAATCCGGTGGACAATCGAACGTCTGGGAATGGACTGGACAGAAAAGGCCCAGGCGAGAGGAGGGCAAATTGATCTCAAGGCACTTTATGCCGAGGTCGATGCCTACGTGGAATATTTGAGAAAGATATTCTATAAGTAGGGTGCATTTCTCTAATCATGTGAAAGCTGACTGCTGTGTTTGGTGAAATGAGGGGGAGCTATGGTAAACAGGGATAAACCAATTCTTAAAGCTGTTAATCTGAATAAAATCTATGATAATGGACAGGTTAGGACCCATGCGGTCAAGGATGTCAACTTCAGCGTTTTTGAGGGGGAATTCATTATTATTCTTGGACCGAGCGGGTCGGGAAAAAGTACACTGATGAACCTCATAGGCGGCATGGATTCTGTAACGAGCGGAGAACTTTACTATAACGATGTCGCCGTGCATACCTTTACAAAAAAGGAATTGTCCAAGTATCGACGAGATGCCATTGGGTTTGTCTTTCAATTCTATAATCTGCTGCCAAGTCTCAACTGCTTTGAAAACATTGCATTGACCGCTCAGCTAAGCCGTAAGGCGCTCAATGTGTCAGAAATAATAGAAAAGGTTGGACTCAAAGGATGGGAGAAGCACTTTCCGTCTCAGCTCTCTGGAGGACAGCAGCAGCGTGTAGCGGTTGCGCGCGCAATCGTCAAATCGCCGGATATTCTGCTCTGTGATGAGCCGACCGGTGCACTCGATACGGAAACGAGCCTGCAGGTCCTTGAGCTTCTGCAGACAATAAACAGAGACTTGAAAAAGACGGTTATTGTCATTAGTCATGACACCGAACTTCTGGGCTTTGCGGATCGTTTTTTTGAAATACGCGATGGCCTGCTGACAGAGAGGGCGATTGATGATGTTATTTAAGAAAATGCTGCGAGACTTATGGAAGCATAAGGGCGCATATCTGGCAAGTGCACTGCTTGTTCTGATTGGAATTTTGACATACAATCTCATGTCGCTCATTTATGAGAGCTTTGACTATTCACTGGAAAATTATTATGAGACATATAATATTGGAGATGCAACACTGAAGATCACATCCATGCCCATAGATTCTGTGAAACGCTTTATGGATATTGAAGGCATACGGGCCGCTGAGGGGAGAATCCAGAAACGGGTCAGAGTCATTGACGAAGACAAAGAAGTGCTTTTCCGCTTCATGAGTTATGACAATGTAAATGATAAAAGAATCGATGGAATAGAGCTGATTGATGGCAGGTGGCCAGACCCTCAAAAACTTGAAGTGCTCATGGGCAACAACCATTTCGCCGCAGCGCATATGAAACTGGGAGACCAGATATCTGTGGCAATCGGCGGGAAGGCACGCAAGCTGACTGTTGTTGGCACTGGAAGAAGTCCTGAGTTCATCTACATCAAGAAAAACGCGAATGAACTTATATCCGACCCCGAGACTTTCGATATGGTTTACATGCCCTATCAGAAAATGAGTGAGCTTTTCGGTATGGAAAACCAGGTCAACAACATTGCCTTTGCACTGTATGACAGCGACGGCTTTGAAGCCGTTCGTGCGACCATTGAAGAAAAGGCTGACAAGTATGGTATTGAGGAACTCATTCCCCTGGAAGATCAGGTGAGTCATGCCACTACCATGCAGAAGCTTGAAGGCATCGGCAGTATGACCACCGCTGTACCTATGATGTTTCTCATGATATCTGCAACAATCATTTTTATCGTCTTGAAGCGAATCATTGAGGCTGAGCGCGGCCAGATCGGTGTTCTAAAAGCATGTGGTGTTCCAGATTACATGGTGCTGATCCACTATATGTCCTATGCCCTCATTGTGGGTATAGTCGGCGGTTTGCCAGGAGCATATTTTGGAATTCGTTCCGTTCCGGGCATGATTGACCTGATGGGCATTGCATTCAATATGCCATTTGAGACAAAAGGGCTCTTTGAAAAATACATGTTCAACAGCTTGCTCATGACAGTTTCATTTTCTGTCTTGTCAGGTTATGTCGGTGCAAAACGCTGTCTTGCCTTAGAGCCTGCAGAGGCCATGCGTCCGCCGGTGCAGGCAGCTGGTCGGGGCGGTATGGTCGATAAAATCTACTGGCTCTTTGAAGGCACGCAAATCAAGTTCATGCTTGCCCTTAGAAATATTACAAGGAATCCGGGAAGAAGTCTATTTATTCTCTTTGGTGTCTCAATAACTGCGGCACTGCTCACCTTTCCCCTATCCATGAATTCCATGTACAACGCCATGCTTTTTGATCAATTTGAAAAGAAGGAAATATACGATATGAAAATTTCCTTCAATACCTATGTGACGCGTGGCGATGCTGTACGTATATTTGAAAATGAACCAGGTATTACACAGGTGGAGCCAATAGCCACTATTCCGGTGGAGGTAAACAGCAAGTGGCATAAGGAGGAACTGGGGATCATCTGTTTTCCAACAGACAGCACACTCTACAATCTGTATGATTTTGATGACAAACCCATCGTTCTTTCAAGCAGCGGACTTGCATTGAGTCACTGGATTGCAGAGAAAATGGAAATAGAGATAGGGGATACCGTCGAACTGGAAAGCCCCCTATTCAGAGATGCAAAGCGCAAGAAGCTTGTCGTTACGCAGATTATTCCCCAATATGTCGGTTCTGGCGGTTACATGAATATTGACAATGTAGCTTCCCTGCTTGATGGGAAAGACTACGTCAGCGCTGTCATGGTGAATGGTACTGATGAAGGTCTGAAGCGGGTGAAAGAAAAGTTTGAAAGCTCGAGTCTGATTGACACATTCGATTACAGTGAGCAGATTGCTGCAGGCTTCAAAGAATACTTGAGTCAGACAACGGCTGTAATTGGATTGCTTGTTGTCGTAGGCATTCTCATTGGCTTTTCAGTGATCTATGTCTCAATGACCATTTCCATATCAGAGCGATATAGGGAGCTGGCAACCATGCTTGTTGTCGGTCTTACTGAAAGTGAAGTCCATCAGGTCCTGCTGATTGAACAGGTGATTCTATCTGTGCTGGGAATTTTGGCTGGACTGCCTATGGGAAAAGCCATGCTGGTGGGATTTGCGGAGTCAAGCAGCACAGATCAGCTGATTATGCCTTCACAGGTTCCGCAGAGCGCGCTTGTCTTTAGTGTGGTATTTACTATTATTGCAATCATCCTGCCACAGTATTTTGCACGGAAGGAAATTGAGGGTATTGTTGTGACTGAAGCATTGAATGCCAGAGAATAGGAGTTTGTTATGACTAAGAAAAAGATAATGATTGCTGTAGTGGCTTTGCTTGCCATTGGGGTAACCGCATATGGTGTCATGAAACCCGCAAAAGCTGACACGATGCTGATCCATCAGGACCCATATGAGGAGTATGTTGTTGAGGAAGGCCTTGTTAATGCGGTAAATGCATATAAAATCTACAGTCCTTTGTCGGGAAAGGTTGCATCTGTAGGAACCGAAGAGGGGTCTTTTGTAAAAAAGGGAGACTTGATTTTTGAAATGGAAACTGAGGACCTCCAGACCCAGCTGAATAATCTGGTGCTTGAAAAAGAAAGCATATCAGGTCTACAGGAATCGGCGCGGCTTGAGGTCACATCAGATACAGTGGGTGTTCAAAGAAACCTCGTAGAGATTGCACAGCGGAATATGAATGCTGCAAAAAAAGAAATGGAGCGTTATGGGGCACTTCTTGAGTCTGGCGCTGTCAGTCAAAATGTGTTTGAAGATATGGAAACCAGCTATGAAAACGCAAGAAGCACCTATGACCTAGAACGGCTTAGACTCGAAGATCTGGTCAGAAAAATCGGACTTGATGAGGGTACGAAGAAATATTACATCAGCAAGCTTGAGGCAATTGACAACCAAATCAAGGCCATTTCTGAAGATATCGAGGATGCTGCTGTATTGGCACCAGCAGATGGTTTTATGGGGAGCTTTGATGTGGATGCGGGCGACTGGCTTTCAGAAAATCAAGCTGTATCCCGTGTCTTGAGTGACACAGCACTTGAAGTTGAAACCTATGTTTTAGCCAGAAACACCAGGGATATTTCCACGGGTGACCAGGTTGAAATGGAAATAGAGACAAATTATGATTACGAAACACTGGAAGGTACCATTACGTATATTGGAAAGAATGCCGTTGACGTCCAGTCACCGCTGGGCATAACAGAAAAGCGTATTCGGGTAGTTATCAAACCTGAACAGCCTGAAAAACTCATCATTGGAGAGAAAATTGACGTTATATTCATGATGTATGAGAATGAAGCAGCCTTTAATGTCAGCCGTGATTATATCTTCAATATGGATGGGAAACTGGCCGTATGGTCGCTTTCTGGTGGCGTGGCCAAGCTGTTTTACCTCGACCCGCTCTATGAAACGACAGCAAGTGTGGTTGTTGATCCTGAAGGAAATGAAGCCCTTGAAGTGATTATTCCGCCTTATCCTGAGAAAATGAAAGAGGGAATGAAGCTTCAGACATCGAATTAATTCTATGAGATACGTACTAAGGTGTGCTATGACTAGGATTAATTCAGGAGGAATATATGCAGTTTTTAATCAATGGGTATGACTACACAGATGACCAGGCGCTGGATCGAAGAATGGCTGCGCGTGATGCGCACATGACCGGTGTTGAAGCCATGTACAAGTCTGGGAACTTCCTTTTTGCAGGGGCAATGCTTAACGAAGAAGGCCAGATGTGCGGTTCAACAATTTTTGCACAGTTTGAGAGTCGGACTGATGTGGACGCTTGGCTGAAAGAGGAAGCTTATGTTAAGGGGAAGGTATGGGACCGCATTGAGGTAATCGCGTGTAAAATACCGCCCATGTTTTTGGAAAGCAAATAGGCTTTATGAAACGGCTATTGGATAGGATTGGGTATTCGCATCGTTTGGAAGAGAAAAACCGATACGCTTATATGATTGCAGCAATAGGCTGCGTACAGCTCATCCTTTTTCTTTTCTTCTATGCAGCACTTGAAAACTCTGAGGGACTTCTGGTGCAGACACTTGTCATGCTTGCACTCTACCTCTCGGCGTTTGTCTTTTTTAAGTTCAAATGTTTTTTATGCGGAAAGATTGTCATCAATATGGTCATGTCCCTTCAGGTAATGCTCCTTGTATGGATGTGGTTTCCAAGGGATGTCTTCTTCTCTATGTATTTTTTCATTGTGCCGCCAATTTCATTTATCGTGTTTGATGTGAACAAACCGGCAGAAAAGCGGAGTCTGATTGGCGTAAATGTCGCAGTTACGGCAATGATTATTCTAACTGGAATTGTTGAGCCTATGAACTTGATTGAACTCAGTCCCGTATATGCTTCAACTTTGAGGCTCATGTCCATAACCATGACGTTTCTTGTAGAGGTCATGGTATTTTTCCTCTACGCCAGCAGCCTTGCCAAAACCCATAAGGAACTCCGGTTTCTCGCGAATACCGATGTGCTTACGAATGTCGCAAATAGAAGGGTCCTCTTTGACCAGGGTGCCTACTTGTATGATTTGTGCTGCAAGTACGATAGTCCCTTTACACTTATGATTATTGACATTGACTACTTCAAGAGTATCAATGATAACTTCGGGCATCCGGCCGGCGACAAGGTGCTTCAGGAAATGACACAGCTGATTTCTGAAAACATTCGTATTGAAGACTTGCTCTGTCGATACGGTGGAGAAGAGTTTGCCATACTCTTTAAAAATGTCGATGAGAATCAGAAGACTTACATTAGAACCATTAAGGATAAAATTACAGAGCACTGGTTTGACGGTGGAAATAAACAAAAGGTGAAAATCACATTTTCAGCGGGGGTGGTCTCCTGTCGGGGGGCTTACGCCGGGTTTGATGATATGGTTCTTAGAGCTGACCAGCTCCTTTACGAAGCAAAGGAAGCTGGCAGAGATAGAATTATCCTGGACTCAGGAGATGTGCTCTTATAGTTAAAAAGCTTGTGACTGTTCGAAATGAACGGTTCACAGGCTTTTTTTATTGGAAAAGGCATAATATTCTATATCAATATTTATAAAGCATTTAAGATTGGAAATTTAAATTGGGTTTCTCTGGGTATAGGCAAAAATGAGTGAAAAAGTTACCAAAGTTGAATATTGCAGGTAAAAATTATACATATGATAGGCGTATGCAAGCAGAAAAGGCATAATTGTTTGCCGGTAACTTGGGTGGAGGTGTTATGTGACACGACTTGACCATGAATGGAAAATGCATTAGATGTGAAACATGTTTTGATCGGAGGTGAAAAAATGGGCGATTTCAGGGGTACTGACCTTGAACCGATGCTCGATATGTATCTGTTTGAAAGTAAACAGCTTCTGGAGCAGCTCGAAAATCTCGTTCTGACTATTGAGGAGTCGGGCGAATTGACGGTGGAGTCAATCAATGAAATTTTCAGGATTATGCATACGCTCAAGGGTTCAGCCGCTATGATGATGATTGATTCAATAAGAGACATCGCTCATGCAGTAGAAGATGTTTTTGCAATTATTAGGAACAATCCTGAAATAGAAATGGATAACGGTCAGCTTTCTGACATGATTCTCGAATCCCTGGACAAGATTCAGGGCATCATCGTACTTATTGAAAATGGACAACCGCACGACATCGACGTTGACGAAATCAGAGACAGAATACGCGCCATAGAAGGTCAGCTTAAGAGCGGTGCACCGAATGAAGCACCATCTGCAAGTCTGGAACCGGAGAAGAAACGTTTTTATATAACAGCTCAAAGGAACATACCAGATGGATTAATGCCTTATAAGATCTGCATTCGTTTCACAGAAGGATGCGAAATGGAAAATGTGCGAGCCTTCTCATTGGTTCACAATCTGACTGAAATGGCAGAAGAGCTTTATCATAAGCCGGTGAACTTGATTGAAGACGCAGACAGCTCACAGAAAATAATCAATGACGGTCTGGAAATTTATATGCTGAGTGCGGTGACTGAAGAGGAAGTCAAGGCCGTTGTCGACGAGTCCCTCTTTATTGAGTCGTGTACCATAAGCGAAATGGATGATTTCTACGATGAAATCAAACAGTTTGTTGTCGACAAGCAAAAAGAAGCCGAGGTGGTTAAGCCGCCAGTTTCAGAAAAACCTGCTGAGCAGGAAGCAGCCGTTTCTGGCAAGTCACAGAATATGATTTCAGTAAGCCTTGAAAAGCTCAACAGCTTGATGAATCTGGTGGGTGAGATTGTAATCACGGAGTCTATGGTCACCCAAAATCCAGACTTGATGGGGCTTGAGCTTGAGAACTTCAGCAAATCAGCCAGACAGCTTCGAAAATTGACCGATGAGCTTCAGGACATTGTCATGGATATTAGAATGGTTCCTATAACGGGACTCTTCCAGAAGATGAAGCGCATCGTAAGGGATATGAGCAAGAAGCTCGATAAAGGCGTGATGTTTGAAACGGAAGGGGAAGACACAGAAATTGACAAGAGCATTCTGGATATGCTTTCCGATCCGATGATGCATCTCATTAGAAATGCAATGGACCATGGCATAGAGAGCATGGAGGAGCGGGAGGCGTGTGATAAAAATCCCAAAGGCCGGCTATTGCTTTCAGCAAAGAATTCTGGAAGCGATGTAGTCATAAGCATTGAGGATGACGGACGTGGCATCAATCGAGAGAAGGTTCTGGAAAAAGCAAGGAACCAGGGAATTCTCACAAAGAATGAAGAGGAAATGTCGGAACGAGAAATCAATGCGCTCATTCTGCATCCAGGCTTCTCAACAAAGGAGCAGGTTTCAGAGTTTTCCGGACGCGGCGTGGGCATGGATGTCGTTAAGAAAAATATCGAGAAAATCGGCGGCACCATTTCCATTGACAGTGAAGAAGGCAGGGGGACAGTCATTGAAATGAAAATCCCATTGACCTTGGCAATTATTGACGGCATGGAGGTTTCTGTCGGTAAGTCGCGTTATACGATTCCGACCACTTCCATTAAGGAATCCTTCAGGCCTGAACATGCAAATGTTATTACGGACCCTGAAGGCAACGAGCTCATTATGGTGCGTGGGGAGTGCTATCCTGTTGTACGCATGCACAGCTTTTTCAATACCCAGCCTAAGAAGCTTGAGCTCACTGACGGCATTGTTGTGATGGTGGAGAATGAGGAAGACGAGTTTTGCCTGTTTGCAGACGAGCTTCTCGGTGAACATCAGGTTGTCGTAAAGCCTCTGCCACCTTATATTTATAAGTTTATTGGCGAAATCAAGGGAATTAGCGGATGCACAATCATGGGCAATGGAGACATGAGTCTTATTGTGGATGTCAGCGGTTTTTAGGAGGTGAGTATGTTTGGAAGCCATTGTTGCTGATGATGTACTTTTTGAAGATACACAGAAGGACAAATATCTTACATTCCTTGTGGATGGAGACGGTTATGGAATTGAAATTGAATACGTTACTGAGATAATTGGGCTTCAAAATATCACAGAAGTGCCAGAACTGCCGGATTTCATAGTAGGAATCATCAATCTAAGAGGACAAATCATACCGGTGATGGATGTCAGGAAACGGTTTCGTAAAGAATCTGTGCCCTATGATGACAGGACATGCATCATTGTCATAGAAGTGGAAGAAGTTGCTATTGGATTAATTGTTGATACAGTTTCAGAGGTTTTAAACATAACAGATGAAGATACAGTAGACCCGCCAAAGTCAAAAGAAGGATTTTCGAACAGGTACGTGAAGGCCATTGGAAAGCATGAAAATTCGGTGACTTTAATTCTCGATTGTGTGAAATTGATTGAAGACGAAGAATTCAATCAGAATTCACAGGTATCCTGATAGGGGAGGTACATATGTTTAAAAGTAAGAAAATCGGTTCTCAGATCCTGATGGGAATAGGCGTAACCATGCTCATCGTCGCACTGGTTGTTGCGTATACAACAATTAATCTGACAGGTCTTAAAAACAGTGCTAAGGAAATGGAAGCGCGTTACCTCAAGCAGGTCCGATTGGCAACAAACCTGCTTGAAGACACCAACAAGCTCATGTACGAAATGCGGGCTTACGGGCTGACGTTTGAAGATGATTACTACGCGGGTGCGCAGGAAGCCATCGTAAAGATAGAAACGGATATAGACAATCTACGTGAGGTTGCTGAAGCTTATGATTCACAAGCCCTCATTGAAATCGTCGACAGTATGGAAGGGAATTTCAATACCTATAAGGATAGGATTTCCGACACACTGGACCAGCATGTATTATCGGTGGAAATATCTGCGACAGCAGATGCGGCTGCTGCCGAGTATATGGATACTGCGGCTGAGTTTTTAAGTGGCCAGAACACAAAATTCAAAGCAGATATGGAAGCGGGGGCGTCGCTTACGACGCTGAACAACAGACTGACAAAAATCACCCTTATCAATAATATTATTGATTTGGGCAATGGCATTCGTGTTGCGAACTTCAGAAGCGATGCCAATAGAGATTTTACAGAGCTTAAGAACGCACTGACGGACTTTAATGACATTCAGGTGACGCTTGATGAAATCCGTACGATAGCCTTTTCGGCCGATGATATTTCAAGACTGGACACCATAGAAGCTGCTGCAAACCGGTATCAAAATGAAATGAATGAAAAAATTGCTGTGAATGATGCTTTGACACAGCTTGGCGAGGAACGTGCCGCTGCTGGTGACAGCATGCTGGATGATGCACTCACAACATTTGAACGTGGAGACGCTGCAGCTCAGGAAGTCGCACTGCAGACAATCGATAAAACCAATTCGGCAGTAACCATGCTGATTTCATTCTTTGTTGTCGCACTGATTCTTGGTGTTGCAATCAATATGGCGATTGTAAGAAGAATCACGCGAAACATCAAGCAGGTTGGTGACGCGGCTGAAAAACTGTCAGTTGGGGATATCAACGTTAAAATTGAAGTGAACTCAGAGGATGAAGTCGGTCAGATGGCGGAGTCTTTCAAGAATATGGTTGGCAGTATCCAGGAACAGGTTCGAGTTGCAGAAGCTGTGTCCAAGGGTGATATGAGCCAGACGCTTCAGGAAAAATCAAAAGAGGATGTCCTGTCAATTTCAATCAATAGAATCGTCGGTACGCTGAGTGATGTCAGCGGTTCAATCAATACATTGGTTGATGCGGCAGTAAATGGCAAGCTGGGAACTAGAATTGATGCCGATACCTTTGAGGGTGAGTTCCTCACCATGACCAGCTCGGTCAACAAGCTGCTCGACGCTGTAGTGGCACCGGTTGAGGAAGCTGCAATCGTCCTAGAGGAAATGTCGCGCGGCAATCTGTCGAGCAGGGTCAAAGGGAATTATCAGGGCGATCATGCTAAAATCAAGAATTCGCTTAACAAGACGCTCGATGCCCTTTCCGGCTATGTTTCAGAAATATCCTATGTTCTCAATGAAATGGCAAACTCAAATCTTGTCGTAGGGATCAACAACGATTACCTGGGAGATTTTTCAGCAATTAAAGACGCTCTGAATCTAATTGTGGAATCTCTAAATGAAGTGCTTACAGATATCAACAATGCGTCTGAAGAAGTGGCTGCAGGTTCTACACAGGTATCAGACGGTGCGCAAACCCTATCGCAGGGTGCAACTGAACAGGCTGCCTCTGTTGAAGAGCTGACCTCGTCAATCACACAGATTGCCGCACAAACCAAGCTCAATGCAGAAAATGCCAATAAGGCAAATGATCTGGCTAATCAGGCCAAGATGAATGCGGAAAAAGGCAATGAGCATATGCAGGGCATGCTGGATTCGATGACTGCAATCAATGAATCGTCAAACAGCATTTCGAAAATCATTAAGGTTATTGATGAAATTGCTTTCCAAACCAATATACTTGCACTTAATGCGGCGGTTGAGGCTGCACGTGCAGGTCAGCACGGTAAAGGCTTTGCCGTTGTTGCGGAAGAGGTGCGCAACCTTGCGGCTCGTAGTGCCAATGCAGCTAAAGAAACGACAACCCTCATTGAAGGGTCCATTGAAAAGGTTGAAGGCGGAACAAAAATTGCCAATGAAACCGCTGAATCTCTAAATGAAATTGTGACAGGAATTGCTGAAGCGGCGAATTTGGTCGGTGAAATTGCAACTGCATCCAATGAACAGGCGACGGCGATTGCACAAGTCAACAAAGGTGTTGATCAGGTTGCCCAAGTAGTACAAAGCAACTCGGCAACTTCTGAAGAAAGTGCGGCGGCAAGCGAGGAGCTTTCCAGTCAGGCTATGCTTCTAAAAGAAATGGTCGGCAAGTTCAACCTTAAGAGCGGCAGCTTGAAAAAGGTGAAATTCCATAGTAAATCAACCGCAAGTAATTTCGGGGTTGATGACGATGTTGCCGAAATGATGGATGTCAGTCCTGAAATAAAACTGAGTTCCAGTGATTTTGGAAAATACTAATATGAGAGACAGACCAGGGATTTGTTCATAATTTAGGGGGCAGGCGTTAGCCTGCCCCTGGAATACGACATATGGGGACTGGAATATGAAAATACAAGACGATGAATTTTTACGCATGGTGAAATACGTGAAAGACAATTTCGGGGTCAACCTGATAAAAAAGAGGACCCTTATTGAAGGTCGGCTGGGGAACATTCTCAGGTCAAGGGGCTTTGCAGATTATCATACTTACCTTGACGCAGTTATGAAGGATGCCAGCAAAAAGGAAGTCGTCTACCTTCTGGATGCGCTGACAACAAACCACACCTATTTTATGCGTGAAGTCGATCATTTTGACTTTTTCAAATCGGATGTGCTGACTTACCTGGAGCCAAGGATCAAGGACAAGGACTTGCGTATTTGGAGTGCCGGATGTTCATCCGGTCAGGAACCCTATACGCTGGCCATGATCATCGATCAGTATTTCGGGTCTGAAATTCTGGGCTGGGATACGGATCTGCTTGCGACGGATATCTCCAGCAAAGTACTTCGCAAGGCTGTTGAAGGTGTTTATACAACAGAAGAGGTGAATGATCTTCCACCGATTTTTAAAATGAACTATCTGGACGTGATGGAGAGTGGCGATGTACGGATTTCTAAAAAAATTAGAGACCGCATCACGTTTCGGACCTTTAATCTCATGGAGAAAGAATTTCCTTTCAAAAAAAGGTTTCACGTAATATTTTGTCGAAATGTAATGATATATTTTGATGAAGAAACGAAGAAAAATCTTATAAAAAAGTTCTACGATGCACTTGTTTCAGGTGGGTACCTGTTTATTGGGCAGTCTGAGTCAATCGACAGAAGGGGATGTGCATTCAAGTACATCATGCCATCGGTATATCGGAAGGTATAGTTATGAGACAAAAACACAAAATAAAAGTTCTTATAGTAGATGATTCAATTGTTTTCAGAGAAGTACTCAAACGTGCGCTGAATTCTGATCCGGGGCTTGAAGTTGTAGCTGAGGCAGTGGATCCTTATGATGCACGTGACAAGATATTGCAGTATAAGCCGGATGTAATGACCTTGGACGTACAGCTGCCGAAAATGAATGGCATAGAATTTCTAAAGCAGCTCTTGCCGCAGTTTCCCTTGCCGGTTGTGGTAATCAGTGCTGTTGGAGACAGTGTTTTTATGGCCATGGAAGTTGGGGCCGTGGATTTCATAGACAAACCTGTAATCAACAACGAAAAGGACATAGAGAGCTTTGCACGCAATGTGCAGTTAAAGGTGAAAATCGCTTCAATGGCCAAGGTGCACTCAAGCAGCACGGCCAGAAGAAGGGGTGTTGTTCGTACCGCCAAGGTACATTCACGATTTGATGTCATTGCGGTGGGGGCCTCTACGGGCGGGACAGAGGCATTTTACAAGGTGCTTGAAGCGCTGCCTGAGAATATGCCGCCCATTGTCGTAGTCCAGCACATGCCACCGGTATTCACAAAGCTCTATGCAGAACGGCTTCATAACAGTTGTGCCCTGCAGGTTTGCGAGGCGGAAAACGGCATGGCTCTAAGAAATGGATGTGTCTACATAGCGCCTGGTGATTATCATATGAAAGTGGTCCGCGGCGGCAGTGGAAAGATTATTAGACTCCTTGAAGGTGAGAAGGTCAATGGACACAGGCCGTCCTGCGATATTCTCTTCCATTCTGTAGCAGAGATATTCAGAGACAGAGCCATTGGTGTCATCCTTACAGGAATGGGCTATGACGGTGCAAAGGGACTGCTTGAAATGCGTAAAAAAGGCGCTTATACCATTGGTCAGGACCAGGAGAGTTCCGTGGTATATGGTATGCCTATGGTGGCTTATAATATTGGTGCTGTTGAAGAGCAGGCCCATATTGATAGAATTGCGCGGATTCTGGTTAAGTTGATGAGTGATTAGATGGGTGATTTATGAGAACAATTGAAAGTGTTGATATGGAACGCATTACAAATGTAGTGGACAGCCCAAGGGAAAGACTAATCGAGAATCACGAGAAAATAGTAAGTCACAATTATATCAGAACCTTTGTGGAAGCCGTTCATTCCATTATTTTGATTATGAACGAGAAGCGTGAGGTATTATATGCCAATTCCTTTGCAGCCAAGGCCCTGGGCGAGCGCAGTATTGCTGAAATGATTGGCAAAAGGCCAGGAGACATTTTTGAGTGTGTCCATTCACGGGACAGTGTCCGCGGATGCGGGTTTTCAAATGCTTGTCCTTCCTGCAGTGCGCTCAAAATATTCATCAGGGCCATTGAGGCATCTGTCGAGGTGACCGATACGGCTGACCTTCTGATAAACACAGGAAATCAGAAGGTTTTTAGAGATCTTGAAATCAAGATGACGCCATTTATGTTTGAAGATGAAAGGCTCTTCATTTTGTCTGTCATAGACAATACCAACCTAAATCTGTTGAATGATTTGGAACAGACCTTTTTCCACGATGTCATAAATAAGGTGAGTGCCCTAAGGGGCTATATGCATCTCATTTATGAAGAAAACCAGATGATGTACAAGGATGATTATCAGTTTCTTGAAATCGTCCTCGAAGACCTGCTGGATATCATCAAAACCCAGCGAAAACTTGTGGATCTCAGTGGTGGCAAGCAGGTATTGCATATCAGTGAATTGAAAATCCATGGCTTGCTTGACTATCTGGTCCATTTTTTCAGACTTGTCAATGAGCGTTATGCGGATAAGCTGATTATGGATGATGTGTTTGAAGACATTTGTTTCTCATCCGACGAGGTGCTTGTCAAACGCGTTCTGATAAATATAGTCAAGAATGCCCTTGAAGGCAGTTCGGTGGGGCAAAAGGTGAAAATCGGTGCACGAAAGCTGGATGCGGACACGTTTGAAATTTCTGTCAATAATAAAAAACAGATTCCAAATGAAATCCTTGAGAACCTTTTTAGTGAAATTGTCTCAACTAAAAACGGTGAGTATCATGGCTGGGGAACGAAGAGCATGAAACTGATTGGAGAAGAGTACTTAAAGGGAGCCATTGAAATCATGGCAGATGCCGAGACGGGAACGACTGTGAAAGTGAAGCTCCCATACAGATTGGAGGTCTCAACTTGAAAACCTTGATTGTTGAAGATGACATGGTCTCCAGAAAAATACTTATGCGGTTCATGAAGAAATACAGCGACGTGGAAGTTTCTGTAAATGGTGCTGAAGCGATTGAGGCATTTCTCTCCGCCCATAGGGACAAGGAGCCTTTTGATTTGGTGTATCTGGACATAATGATGCCGGTGCTGGATGGGACATCTGTCCTGAGAGCCATAAGGGACTACGAAACTCAAAAGTCCATACCGGATAAGGACCGTTCCGTTGTGATTATGACTACGGCTCTAAATGACAAGAAGACGGTGATGGCCTCCTATGATATGGGGTGTGATGCCTATGCTTGGAAGCCCCTTGACATTCACAAGCTAAGAGAGGTTTTGGTGAGACTGGATCTCGTTGATGGTGAAATATGACCTCGTGCTGGAACGCAGGACCCTATCTGCGTTCCTTTTGCATGTACTATGAAGGTGCAGACGCAGATTCAGTGTATGCATAAAAATACAATCCTGTGTAAAAAGTCTGTCAAACGCCTTAGTAAATGGATTTTAATGGTAAATAAGCGAATGCTAGTAAACGTTTTCCAGCCTGGAAAAATCATAGGTTAGCATAGGGTGTATACGAGTTGTTTGAACACATGTAGAGATTGTGAATCGAAATGTGCAGCGAAAATTGTATACATGTATAATATTTCTGTATACAATCTGACGAATTTGCTTGCTGACCCATTTTCTCTATGTTAATATAAACGTGGAAATTACAAGCGTTTCTGCGGGGGTAATTCAGTTAAAATAAAGTCTGGCATTGACCAGGCAGAGCTTAGGAGGAATATTATGAATAAACCAGTCCTTTCGTCTCATTTTCAGTCAAGAAAGCCATCGGCTGTAAGAATGGCTCAAATGAAGTATGAGGAACGTGAAGTTAAACCTGAAGCGGTAATCAACGTGGGTATCGGTAACGTATCACTTCCAACGAACCCAGCAATGATGAAGAGAATGTTTGAACTGAACGGTGCAGGAAGCCCGTTTGCTGAAGGCGTTGTAAGATACTCTACAACTGCAGGTACTGCTGAGTGCCAGGATGCTTTCAAGAACATTCTAAAGTGTGAAGGCTTTGATACAAGCAAGCTTCATGTTCAGGTTACTGACGGTGGTTCAGCTGGTATGGAACTGATTCTGATCGGTGTGTGCGGTCCTGCAGGTGCGGATGAGAAACCGCTTATGATGATTGACCCAGCATATACGAATTACATATCTTTTGCTCAAAGAACAGGTCGTAAAACAGTTACTGTTAAGCGTCATCTTGATGAAAGTGGTAAATTCACACTTCCTGAGCTAGACAAAATTGAAGAAGCAATCAAAGAAAGCAACCCTGGTGCGCTTCTTGTCATTCCTTATGACAACCCAACTGGACAGTTGTACGATCACGATACACTGAAAGACCTGGCAGCCCTATGTGTTAAGTACAACATGTGGATGATCAGTGATGAAGCTTACCGTGAGCTTTACTATGAAGAAGGCAAGCCGCTTGTAAGTGTTTGGGGTCTTACTGACGCTGAAGTACCAGGCATTGAAGGCCGTCGTGTGAGTATTGAAACAGCTTCTAAGGTATGGAATGCTTGTGGTCTGCGTATTGGTGCGGTTATTACTGACAGCCCAGAGTTCAACAACCGTTCGATTGCTGAATATACAGCAAACCTATGTGCCAACGTTATCGGTCAGTACATCTTCGGCGCGCTTGCTCATGAGTCGGAAGCGCAAATCCACGAATGGTGCAAGGGTCTGAAAGACTACTATAAAGAGCAAATTTTCATGGTTTACAATGGCCTTAAAGAGCGTGAGCCAGGACTTATCGTTTCAAGCCCTGACGCATCAATCTACACTGTAATTGATGTTCGTAACGTTGTTAAGCCAGGATTTGACGCATCTGAGTTTGTTATCTACTGTGCAGGTGAAGGTTCGGTTGATATCAACGGCGTTGAAACAACACTTTTGGTTGCACCGATGACTGGCTTTTACGATATCGAAGAAGGCGCTGACAACCCAGGCAAGACTCAGTTTAGAGTTTCATTTGTTGAAACACCTGAAAAACTGGCTCAAATTCCTGAGCTGTTTGTTGAGCTTCTTAGAAAATACGAAGCAACACGCTAGTCTGATTTAATTTAAGTAGATTAAATGAACACAGCCTCCAATCAATGCCTATTTGATTGGAGGCTTTTTAGTTTCCAGAAACAAAGAAATACACCAAGTGACTCAAATTGAAGTTATATGCATAAGGCAAAGTGGTATAAACATAATGATATGATTACGGCTTGATAAAGCATACAATTATGGATTTTTAAGGAGCTAGGAGCATTTTTATGGAACAGTCACTCAGCATAGAGAACATGAAACTCATTTCCATAGATGATACACGAAATAACCTTTTGATGATAGAAGCGCTGTCTGAGCGTATCGGTCTGAAGGTTTGGAGTTATGTCAATCCGGTTGAAGCGCTTGAAGTCCTGAGGTATGAAGCATTTGATATTGTCATAGTAGACTATATGATGCCGGAGATGGACGGACTTGAGTTTATACGAAGGTTTCGTGAAAAGGATGGACAAACGCCAGTCATCATGATAACTGCAGCGGAAGACAATGATGATCTCCAGCTCAAGGCCCTTGATGTTGGCGCGACGGATTTTTTGAACAAGCCAATCAATGGACCGATCTTTCAAGCGAGGATCAGTAATCTGCTCAAGCTGAAGAAGAGCATGAACCTGATTCATGACAGGGCAAAGCTTTTGAAATATGAAGTCGATGCGGCTACCAGGGAAATACATGAACATGAACAGGAAGTTCTTCAGATATTGGGTAAATTATCTGAGTACAACGATCCAGAGACGAATCAGCACGTTACCCGTGTTGCGCATTATTGCAGAATTATCGCCAAGCAGTTTGGTCTGAGTGAAAAGGTACAGGATTATATCTATAACGCTGCCCCGCTCCATGACATTGGAAAAATAGGCATTCCGGACAGCATTTTGCTCAAGGAAGACCATTTGAATCCAGCGGAGTGGAAGTTTATGATGACGCATGCCGAGCTTGGATATAGACTGCTGAAGGACTCAAAAAGTCCCTATCTCCAGGTGGGTGGCGTGATTGCCTATTCGCATCATGAAAAATATGACGGAACAGGGTATCCCAACGGTTTGGAAGGCAGTATGATTCCGCTCTACGGACGCATACTCGCCATAGCAGATGTTTTTGATGCGCTGTCATCACGAAGGCCTTATAAGGACGCATGGTCGTTTGATGAAGCGTTCGAGTATATTCTAAGCCAAAGCGGCAAGCATTTTGATCCAAAATGTGTGGACTGTTTTGTCAAGGGGCGGGTTGAAATAGAGAAAATATATGACATGTATAGGGAGGCATGATTGTGATAAAAAAATGGATAGCACTTGGGTTGATTATAATGATGGGTCTTGTGGGAACAGGCTGTCAGAAGGAGCCAGAGGAAAAACCGCAGCTCCTCTTTTACATTGGAATAACCATGGTTAAGCCCATACATGAGCTTGTCACAGAGTTTGAAGAGGCATATGACTGTGAAATACAAATAGTTCAGGGCGGTTCACAAGATCTTTACGACAGTTTGAAGCAGAGTGGTGAAGGCGATCTCTACCTTCCGGGCTCCTATTCATACAGAGAAAAGACACTGGATGAAGGGCTTCTTTTAGATGCTGTATTTCTTGGCTATAACAAGGCGGCACTGATGGTCAAAAAAGGGAATCCCAAGGGCTTTACCAATGATTTGACCCAGCTTGCAGACATGGAGAATAGAATTGTGCTCTGTAACCCGGATAGTGGAAGTATTGGGCGGGAAAGCAAAAAGATTCTTGATAAGTTTGGAAACTTTGATGAAGTCTTTTCAAATTCCATATATTTGACAACAGATTCCAGAAATCTTACAGATGCAATAGCATCAGGCGATGCCGATATCTGTATAAACTGGTATGCGACTTCTGTCTGGAAGGAAAACAGAGATTTCGTCGATGCGATTGAAATTGACGAGACCTACGCTTCTAAAAAGATGCTGATTATGAGTTTGCTAAAGAGCTCGAAATACCCTGAACTGTCACGCGCATTTTTGGAGTTCGCCTCATCAGAACATGGGAGAGATGTTTTTAAGGCTTATGGCTTTTTAGATGATGCGGATATCAGTGCAATTGATACGGTTGAGTTCAAATGATAAACGAAAAACGCAGTGGACTTCGGAATATGTCGGTGCTGATGCTGGTCATCATTGTCGGATTTGGTGCTCTCATCTTCAACCATCAAATCATAAACTCCCTGACCGACAATCTCGACAGTAAAATTGCCAATAATGAAAAGGAAATCATGATTGGGCGCTATATACTGAGCCATCTTCAAGTCATTGAAACGGACTTTTATGAAATTGCCCTAAGCAAGAATTCCCGTAATTCTCAAATAATCCGTGGAAAAATCGTTATGGAGGTTGAACATCTTAAGCAGTCCTTCAGGACCTTGAAAGAGGGTGGGGAAATTGTTCACCACATCGAACTGAACCTGGTGGAAAAAACAGAATATATAGACACGGTTCATTACGAACCAACGGATGATTTTCTTTATTCTATTGAAGCGATTGACCTGAATCCAAAGCTGGACCAGACCGTCGAAAAGCTCGATGAACTTATTGCGCTGATCGAACGCTATGAAACAATCAGTATGTCTGGCAAAACTGAAGCAAAAATTGAGATTGACAATGAACTCGATAATTTTATGAAGGTCATTCCACCCCATTTTTTGAGAATGAAGGAAAATGCGAGCCGGATTATTTATGAAAGTAAAATGCGGGCCGATGAGTACGATGACAAGGTGCATGAGCAGAAATCGAACTTTCTACGCGTTGAAATACTTATCAGCTTTCTTTTGACGCTGGTAACCCTTCTTTACGGATATAAAACGCTCAAGGAAATGGTAAATTTGAACACAAGGCTGCAGGACTATGCCTATAGGGCGGAGCAGGCAAATATCGCAAAGAGTGTATTTGTCGCCAACATGAGTCATGAAATCAGGACGCCGCTAAATGCAATCATTGGTTTTTCAGAGCTCATGAATGAGTCGGAGGCTTTACCGGATCGTGAACGTGAGTATATAGATATCATTACCAGAAGCGGTCGGTCCCTGCTGGAAATCATCAACAACATATTGGATCTTTCAAAAATTGAAAGTGACAATTTTGATTTGGAATTTGTCAGCTTTGATATTTTGGATTTATTTGAGGAGCTCATCGAGCTCTATAACATCAAGGCCAAGGAAAAACAAATTCAGATTGAGTATACGCCCGATGTCAATATTCCCAAGTATGTATATGGTGACCCTGTGCGCCTGCGCCAGGTTATAACGAACCTCTTGTCTAATGCCATCAAGTTCTCAGACCGAGGGGGACGCGTCACTTTGGCGGTAGGCGTTCGAAACCGTCAGGAGGAGATTGTGCGCCTGGATATATCGGTCAAGGATACCGGCATAGGCATTACCCAAGAAAATCAGGAAAGAATTTTCAAATCCTTTGAACAGGCAGAGCGTGGAACAACGCGCAAATATGGCGGAACCGGGCTGGGTCTTGCCATCTCTAAGAGAATCGTTGAAGCGTTTGGGTCGCGACTGGAGCTTGAAAGTGATTTTGGAAAGGGCAGTCGCTTTGGCTTTGAAGTTGACTTGAAAATAGACAGTTCAAGCATTGTTGAAAATGATAAGTCGCAGTGGGACATGATGTTTGGTGTCTGCTGCAAGAACACCATTTATCCGGAACTTAGAGAGCGGATTGTCCATTATGTCAGTAACTGTGGCAAGACTATTGATGATTTTGCAGTGACGCATTATGAAAATCTGGATGGCATATTTGTCTTTTACAATGATGACATCATTAAACGGCTACGTATTATCAAAGGCATTTATCCGGAGGTTCCCATCATATACGTCGGGGATATCAGCATGCTCAACAGTGTTGAAGCTTCTTATGTCAGCGATGTCATCGATGAACCCCTCTACGGCTCAAAGGTTATGAAAATGCTCTCCAGGTATTACTATAAGAAAGTTGAAGGCGAAGAAGACAGTCAGTATCAGTTTACAGGCAAGGTTATCGTTGCCGAAGACAATAAAATCAACCAGCACCTGATTGATATTCTGTTGAAAAAATTTGGAATTGAAGCGATGTTTGCAGACAATGGTGAAGAGGCTGTATCCATGTATAAGCGGGAGAATCCAGACCTGATTTTTATGGATCTGCATATGCCGGTACTGGATGGTGCAGAGGCGGTTGCTCAGATCAAAGCACTCATTGAGATCGGAGAGAAAGCTACACCGGTTGTTGCTCTGACCGCAGATGTACTGGGACAATCCCATGAAGACATGCTCAAGCTGGGCTTTGCCGATTACATTACAAAGCCTGTCATTCTGGAGAACTTTCAGAATGTGCTTTCTAAATATTTAGAACATGCGAAAATAAAAACCGTCAGTCCCGCGCGTGGCGAGGAATCTGCGCCGCAAGGACTGGAAATTTCAGATTACCGCAGCCTGCAGGCAGCCCCTCAGGAAGCTGTGTATGAGAGTATACAGAATACAGATGCACCTGCCCACGAAATGGAGAAACCTGCTGATCGGAGGACTTCGACTGCAGCCAGCTCCAGCGACCAGGACCTATACGACCTGACAAAGATCGCACGGTCCTTGGCACTTGATCCAGAAGAGCTCCTTGTGATTATCGATCAGTTCTATCTGGAACTGAACAGTCATTTCACTGCGCTTGAAAAGGCCAAGGAAGTTGGGGATGGCAAAAAATTAAAACTTGCACTCCACAATTTGAAGGGCTCCTGTGGAAATCTTCGTTTTACCCAGGCCTACAAGCTACTGGCTGAAATGGAGACCATAGCGGAATCTGGTGCAGTTGATGACGTTGATCTCAAATCTTTGAGACAGGTTCTGATGGAAATCAAAGATGGTATTGACCAGGTCATGCTTGCGTAAGTTTTAAACTGACACGAGGGTGTCACATATCTGTCACACTTGTCCATTATGATGGGTTTAGAAGATAAGCCAAAGGAGAAAGGATGAGAGATATGATGAATAGAAAAATGATGCTCGTTACAGCAACTATGCTGATGGTGATGTTATTTGGTACAATGACGGTTTTCGCAGATGAAAGTACTTATGGTGCAAGCTCCCTACAGGAAGCAGTAGACAATGGTCAAGCAATTACACTGGAAGATATGCTGAATTATGCGATTGAAGATGAATATCATGCAAAGACAGAATATGCGCTCATTATTGATGCTTATGATGCACCGCGAACATTTACCAATATCATTAAAGCAGAAGAAAGACATATCCAGTGGCTGCTCCCAATTTTTGAAGCTTACGGCATTGAAGTGCCGGAAGATGTCAGTGCAGATTATGTTGTCCTTCCAGAGAGTCTAACCGCTGCATATGAAATTGGTGTAGAAGCGGAGATTTTGAACATTGATATGTACAATGTGTTCTTAGAGCAAGACTTGCCTCAGGATGTTGAACAGGTCTTTACAGCACTTCGAAACGCATCGGAAAATCACTTGAAAGCATTTGAAAGAAAAACTGGCAGCGCTGTGCAGAGTGGTCAGGCTAGACAGAACGGCGGCAACGGCTTCGGAAGAAATCGTTAAGCCGGTCAATAAGTGCATAAAAAATAGTTTTTACAAGCATGCATTTGGGCTAACCAAATGCATGCTTTTTATGTACAATGGGAATTGACAGGCAGGATAGTGGAGGGGATATAAATGAAAAGTGTAATGAAATGTATTAAGGAAGAAATTCCAGATGCAATCATTGATTTGCGTTATATGACGGAAAATAATTTCATGGGTGAGAAGATGTATGAAAGGTCATATGATTACTTGCGTAGCGGAACACTTGAAAAGCTCAAGGAAGCTGCAGGTCGACTGCGGAAAGCCGGTTACCGGATCATCATATGGGATGCTTACAGGCCGCTTGAGGTACAATGGAAATTTTGGAATAAGATTCAGGATGAACGTTTTATTGCCCATCCTAAGAAGGGGTCGTCCCATAACCGCGGATGTGCAGTGGACCTGACCCTGGCAAACCTTGAGGGTGAAGAGCTGAAAATGCCAACGGTATTCGATGCTTTTGATGACCAGGCGCGCTCCGACCGCCTTGATCCAGACGCGGGTGTAGCCCTGCGGCTCAAGGTCCTGCAAAAGGCTATGAAAGATGCAGGGTTTCAAACAATACCGGACGAGTGGTGGCATTTTACAGATACTGACTGGAATTGTTATAAAATTGAATAGAATGAAAACGAGTCTTGCATTTTGAAGACGAATTTATATTTCTATCTCGCAGCTTATAAAGTAAAGTGTGATACGTGATTCTGGCCGAGGAAACGTGATATACTGGGTATGGTAATTTTTTAAACCCATATGGCAAAAAAATATCATATTTATAGTCTATGCAGAATGGGGATAACGATTTCATCATTATTCTGATAATATATTGGTTAGAGGGGGGTATTCTATGGCGAACATAAGGCTGGAGCATCTTGTTGATTCAGGCGTTTTTCAAGGTATTCTGGACAATTTTAGCAAGGTTACTGGAATTGCGGTTGTTGCTGTAAATTACAGGGGGGAACCGATTACTCAATATACAAATTTTACGGATTTTTGCTTTGAATTCAGAAAAAATGGAAATTGCAGGGCGAAATGTTTTCAGTCCGATGCCCACGGTGGCGTGGAAGCGGCGAGAAGCGGAAAACCTTACATATATAAATGTCATTCTGGACTGACGGATTTTGCAGTGCCCATCATTGACAATGGGCAGTATCTTGGAGCAATACTTGCTGGACAGGTGAAGGTTCTCGATTATGAGTATCCGGACATCAATACGACCATTGATCCTTATGTGGAAAGCGTGCTGAATCAATCGGAACTCATGGTGCTCCACCGGAAGGTGCCGACCATAACACGGGAACAGCTTGAGAATGCGAGTGAGCTTCTTTTTCTCATGGCAAACTACATTGTAGAGAAGGCCATGCGTTCACACGTTCAGGAAGAGCTTAACGAAAAGAACGAAAGGCTCATCCAGTCGATGAAGCAAAGGATGGAGCTTGAGAAGAACCTGCAGGAGTCTGAACTCAGGCTGCTTCAGTCTCAGGTGAATCCACACTTTCTCTTTAACGTGCTCAACACCATACACAGCCTTGCAATGATTGAATCTGCGCCAAAAACCAGCGATATGGTCTGCAATCTTTCAGAAATGCTGCGCTATACCATTCAAAATAAGATGCACCATCTGGTGACCCTTGAAGAAGAAGTGGAATATACGCAAAAATACATGTCAATCCAGCAGGCCCGAGTTGGTGACATGATTCAGTTCAACATAGACATACCGGAAAAGCTCTACGGAACCAAGCTGCCTTTTATGGTCATTCAGCCGTTTGTCTCAAATGCAATCAACCATGGGCTCTTTGGTTATCGAGATGAGGGTGAAATAAGGGTGTGGGCTGAAAAGAACGGAAAGGACTGTCTGCTTCACATATCTGACAATGGCGTAGGCATGTCAGAAAGTACCCTTGACCGTATAAGAAAAGGCGAGCGATGCTCTGAGGGGTCAAAATCGACGGGCATCGGCATTTACAATACAAACAGGCGACTGGTTCATCTTTTTGGAGAACAATATACCTTGGATGTGAACAGTAAGGCGGGTGTAGGCACTAAAATTACAATCAGGCTGCCGCGGTAAGTGACAAAGGGAGGCTATGGGATTTGTACAATTTACTTATAGTAGATGATGAACGCTTGGAAAGAATAGCGCTGAAGATGTATTTTGAAGAGAATATCGATGCATGCCAGGTGTGTCACGAAGCGAAGAATGGCCATGAAGCCCTGGAGCTCATTGCTAAAAACGCATATGATATTGTCCTTATGGATATACGCATGCCAGGTGAAGATGGGCTTGTTATTGCCAAACAGGTCAAGAAAGACCATCCGGAAACGGCAGTGATCATGCTGACGGCCTATGCAGAGTTTGACTATGCCCAGCGCGCGGTCAAAATCCATGCCGATGACTATCTGTTAAAACCGAGCCGTCCTGAAACTATAGCAGGCACTATTTCAAATGTACTTTCAAAGCGCAAGATGACAGTACAAAAGCCACAGCACTCTCCGCAGGCGGAGGCCTTTGTGAAGGAATTGATTTCAGCGCATTATCTTGAATCGTGTATTTCCTTTGACAAGTACATCGAAACGAGAACTGGGAAAATGGAAGTTCAAAAGGCAGATATTAAGCTTATTCTTGAAGGTTTCTTGAGATTGATTGAGCACTATGAGCTCGATATGAATGAAGCAAATGTGGAAAAAATAAAGAATATCAAGCATTTTTATCATGATAACGCAATTTTTTATAACTATGTTCATGAAATCATGTCTGACCTCTTTTATGAAATCATTGAAAAGAAGCTTTGTCGTCATAGCCGGGAAATCGATTTCGCCCTGGATTATATTGAGTATAAGCTGAAGAACAAGCTGTCACTTGATATGATTGCCAAATACATGAATATCTCATCCCAGTACTTCAGCAGATATTTCAAGAAGGAGATTGGAATCACCTTTGTTCAGTATCTGTCTGAACGGCGTATCGCACTGGCCCAAAAGGAAATCATGTACACGGACAAATCCTTCGGAGACATTGCCTTCGAGCTTTGTTTCAATGAAGCGAATTACTTTTCAAAGGTCTTCAAGAAGCATACCGACATGACGCCGAGCGAGTTCAAGGACAATATCCAGCTGGGACTGCGTGACGCAGGCGGACAAAATCAATATGTGGTAAGCAGGTCGTGGATGATCTGATAAGGGCAACACTATCAGAAGATATCAAAAAAGTATCACAAGAAAAAGTACGGCCGACAAATATATATCATAATTTAAACTCTAAATATTACAGCCTTATGGGCTGTTTTTTTTATGATTATATCAGTGAGATACGTGCTTGAGTTTACCTCGGCATGATTAAAGCAAGATATTAAATACTTTTTTTAAGGAGGGTCCAAATGACACAAGAAGCACTCGGCATGATTGAAACAAAAGGTTTGGTTGGTGCTGTTGAAGGTGCTGACGCTATGGTTAAAGCGGCAAATGTCAAACTGATCGGTTATGAAAAAATCGGTTCAGGCCTTGTAACTGTAATGGTTAGAGGCGATGTTGGTGCAGTGAAGGCTGCTACTGACGCAGGTGCAGCAGCGGCTGAACGCGTTGGAGAGGTTGTTTCAGTTCACGTAATCCCAAGACCACATCGAGATGTGGAAAACGTTTTGTTGTCTAAAGTAGTCATTGAATCGAACCAAGTGGAAGAGAAGGAGTAGGAGGTAAATCATGCAAGATAATTTGATGGAAAAGGTAATGGAAGAGGTAATGAAAAAACTGGAAGTACCTGCTGAAACTGCTACAGCAGATGCTCCTGCACCAAGCTTCTCTGCAGCTGGCTGCAAGATGACAGAATTTGTTGGAACAGCAATTGGGGAGACAATTGGTCTTGTAATTGCAAATGTTGACCACACACTTCATGAGTTCATGAAATTAGATAAAAAGTACCGCTCAATCGGTATCGTAGGCGCACGTACAGGTGCAGGCCCTCACATTCTGGCAGCTGACGAGGCTGTTAAAGCTACAAACTCAGAAATTATCTCTATTGAGCTTCCTAGAGATACACAAGGTGGCGCAGGCCATGGTTCTTTGATCATATTCGGTGCGGAAGATGTTTCGGATGCACGTCGTGCTGTTGAAGTTTGTCTAAAAGAACTGGACAGAACTTTTGGCGACGTTTATGCGAATGCAGCGGGTCACATCGAGCTTCAATACACAGCGAGAGCTTCTTACGCTTGTAACAAAGCATGGGGCGCACCGCTAGGCAAAGCATTCGGCGTTATCGTAGGCGCACCTGCAGCGATTGGTGTCATGATTTGCGATACTGCTGTAAAAGCAGCTAATGTAGATATCATTGGATACGCTTCACCTTCTACAACATCTTACTCGAACGAGTCAATCCTGTTTATCAGCGGCGACTCAGGCGCTGTAAGACAAGCGGTTCTAGCAGCAAGAGAAGTTGGCGTTAAGCTTCTTGAAGCTCTTGGCGGCGAACCTGCACCTTCAGTAACAACACCATACATTTAAGATAGAGGAGGATTCCAATGAAATCTAAAAGATTTGAAGTGCTTTCTCAGCGCGAAGTAAATAAGGATGGCTTTCTAAAAGAATGGGCTGAAGTGGGTCTGGTAGCAATGAACTCACCATACGATCCAAAGCCATCCATCAAAATAGAGAATGGCCTTGTTGTTGAACTTGACGGCAAGAAAAGAGCAGACTTTGACTTTATCGACCAGTTCATCGCGGACTATGCAATCGATCTTGACAAAGCTGAAGAAGTTATGGCAATGGATTCTGTAAAACTGGCACATATGCTGGTTGACATCAATGTTTCCAGAGACACACTTATTCCACTGACTACGTCGATGACACCTGCTAAGGTTGTTGAAGTCGTAGGTCACATGAACGTGCTTGAGCTGATGATGGCGCTGACTAAGCTTCGTGCTAGAAAAACCCCATCTAACCAGTGTCACGTTACAAACCTGAAAGACAATCCGATCCAAATCGCAGCAGATTCTGCTGAAGCGGCTATCCGTGGATTTGACGAGCATGAGACTACAGTAGGTATCGTTCGTTACGCACCATTTAACGCACTTTCACTTCTTGTAGGTTCACAGGTAGGTCGTCCTGGTATCCTGACACAATGTGCGGTTGAAGAAGCGACTGAGCTTGTTCTGGGTATGCGCGGTCTTACAGCTTACGCTGAGACTGTTTCTGTTTACGGTACAGAAAACGTATTCGTAGACGGTGACGATACACCTTGGTCAAAATCATTCCTGGCATCTGCATATGCATCGCGTGGTCTGAAAATGCGTTATACATCTGGTACAGGTTCAGAAGTTCTTATGGGCTTTGCTGAAAAACGCTCAATGCTTTATCTTGAAGCACGTTGTATCTTCATCACTAAGGGTGCTGGTGTACAGGGTCTTCAAAATGGTTCGATCTCTTGTATCGGCGTACCAGGTGCCGTACCATCAGGTATCCGTGCCGTACTTGCAGAAAACGTCATTACAACAATGCTTGACCTGGAAGTTGCTTCTGGTAACGACCAGACATTCTCACACTCAGACATCCGTAGAACTGCACGTACACTGATGCAGATGATTCCTGGAACAGACTTCATCTTCTCAGGCTACTCTGCAACACCTAACTACGACAATATGTTCGCTGGCTCAAACTTCGATGCTGACGACTACGATGACTACAATGTGCTGCAGCGTGACCTTCGCGTTGACGGCGGTCTGCAGCCTGTAACTGAAGATGAGGTTATCAAGGCTAGAAATAAAGCAGCGAAAGTGCTTCAAGCAGTATTCAGAGAGCTTGACCTTCCTGTAATCACAGACGAAGAAGTTGAAGCGGCTACATACGCACACGGCTCAAAAGACATGCCTGACCGTAATGTGGTTGAAGACCTTAAGGCAGCTGAAGAAATGATGAAGCGTGGCATTACAGGTCTTGATGTTGTCAAAGCGATCAAGAAAGGCGGCTTTGACGATGTTGCTGAAAGTCTGCTGAACATGATGAAGCTGCGTGTATCTGGTGACCACTTACATACATCGGCAATTGTTGACCCGAATTTCCATGTCATCAGTGCTGTAAACGATAGAAACGATTATGCAGGTCCTGGTACAGGTTATCAGATTTCGGATGAGCGCTGGTCACAGATTCAGAACATTCCGAACGCACTGGAAGCATCTGATTTTAAATAAGGGAGGGACAACGATGGAAATGAATGAAAAAGTATTACGTGCCATCATCGAAGAAGTCATCCAAAGTATGGATGTAGGCTCTGCGGCAACTGCAGGCGTAACTGCAATGAGCAGTGATCTGGTACTTGAAAGTGTTAAGGAAGCTAAGCAGGGAACTGCTCCTGATGAAGTTGTCATCGGTGTTGCACCTGCATTTAATATCGGACAAACAATGACAATCGTCAAGACACCACACGGTGCTGTTCTTAAGGAAATCATGGCAGGTATTGAAGAGGAAGGTCTTAAACCACGTGTTATTCGTGTAAACCATACTTCTGACGTATCTTTCATTGCACATCATGCTGCAAGACTAAGTGGTTCAGGTATCGGCATCGGTATCCAGTCAAAGGGTACTACAGTTATCCACCAAAAGGATCTGTTCCCGCTATCAAATGTTGAGCTGTTCCCACAGGCACCGCTTATCACACTTGAAGTTTACAGAGCAATTGGTAAAAATGCGGCTAAATACGCTAAGGGCGAATCTCCAAGCCCAGTTCCTCAAATGAATGATCAGATGGCGCGTCCTAAGTATCAGGCGATTGCTGCCCTGCTTCACATCAAGGAAACTGAGATGGTTGATCAAAACAAGGCGTCTGAAGAGCTTAAGGTCACTTTTAAATAGGAGGCAAAAATGGATAATGTAGCACTGGAAAAAATGATACGTGACGTGATGCTTCAAATGGCCTCTAATGGCGCTGAAGCTCCGAAAACTTGTTCAACACCACAAGCGGGTGGAAAAGTTGACTATACAAATTATCCGCTGAGCGAAAAAATGGTAGACAGCATCAAGTCGCCTACTGGTAAAGCGCTGAGCGATATTACACTAGACGCACTGATGAAAGGTCAAATCACTTCTGAAGACGTTTCAATCGCTCCAGAAACACTGGAAATGCAAGCGCAAGTTGCAGAAAGTATTGGCAGAAAGGCTTTCGCAAGAAACCTGCGTCGTGCTGCTGAACTGATTGCCATTCCAGATGACCGCGTTCTTGAAATTTATAACGCAATGCGTCCAAACCGCTCGACTAAAGCGGAGCTTCTGGCTATTGCAGATGAAGTTGAAAACAAATACAACGCATGCATCAATGGCGCTTTCATCAGAGAGTGTGCAGATGTATACGAGCGAAGAAATATTCTTAAGAAGTAAGGAAAAATGGAGGTTGTCAAATGAAATATATAGCTGGAATAGACATAGGTAACGCTACAACAGAAACAGCTATTGGTGTTTCAGATGGTGATTCCATGAAGTTTGTCTCTACTGGGATTTCTAAAACCACAGGAATAAAGGGAACGCTGGACAACATGAATGGTGTCTATGCTTCCCTGAGACAGGCACTGAAAGCGGCAGATCTTGAAATTGAAGACCTGAGCAGCATTCAAATCAATGAAGCTGCGCCTGTTATCGGCGATGTTGCCATGGAGACAATCACTGAAACTGTCATAACCGAATCGACCATGATTGGTCATAATCCGCATACGCCAGGTGGTGTAGGAATCGGATACGGTTACACAGTGGACCTAAGAGACGCCATGACTTTTGACAAGACGCCTCTCATAGTTCTGGTAAATCACGAAACGGACTTTATAGAAGCCTCAAGAGGGATAGAAGACCTTTTTCAAGCCGGTAAGGATGTAAGGGGTGCCATTCTCGCCAAAGATGATGGTGTTCTTGTACAAAACCGGATTGATAAGCTCATTCCCATTGTCGATGAAGTTTGTTTGTTCGATAAGATTCCTAGAAATATGTATGCAGCGATCGAAGTTGCACCGGTTGGTGGGGTTGTAGAAACACTGTCGAACCCGTACGGGATTGCGACGCTGTTTGAACTGACACCGGAAGAAACGAAGTTCGTTGTACCCATATCGCGTGCGCTGATTGGCAATCGATCAGCGGTAGTGATAAAAACACCTGAAGGCGATGTGAAGGCCAGAAAAATTCCGGCGGGCATCATCCGCATTGAAGGTGAAAAAAGGACGAAAGAGGTTGATGTTGACCATGGCGCTGAAACACTGATGAAGGTTCTTGAAGTTTGTGCGCCTGTCCGGGATATCAGAGGGGAAGCTGGAACCAACGCAGGGGCTATGCTTGAACGTGTTCGTCAAGTTATGGCTAAGCTGACGGGAATGAATCATGAAGATGTCAGTATTCAGGATTTACTTGCGGTGGATACCATCTCACCTCAAAGTGTTCAAGGTGGGCTCGCAGGAGAATACTCCATGGAAAGCGCTGTAGGCGTTGCAGCCATGGTAAAGGCAGACCGGCTTCAGATGCAGCGTATTGCAAATGCCCTGCATGAAAAACTAAAGGTGCCGGTTGAGGTAGGCGGCGTGGAAGCTGAAATGGCAATTTACGGCGCCCTGACAACACCGGGTACATCAAAGCCGCTGGCTATTATCGATATGGGCGCGGGATCGACCGATGCTTCGATTATGAAGCGAACCGGTGAAATCGAACTCGTTCATCTGGCGGGTGCCGGAAACATGGTCACACTTCTGATTGATACAGAACTTGGCATTGGGGATCTTTCGCTGTCAGAAGACATTAAGAAGCATCCACTGGCTAAAGTAGAGAGCATGCACCATATAAGGCATGAGGACGGAACGGTGGAGTTCTTCAAGACACCTGTCGATTCTGAGTGTTTTGCCCGAGTGGTCATTCTCAAGCCTGAAGGCATGATACCGATTCGAAAGGAAATCTCCATAGAAAAGGTTAAACTCGTGCGTAAATTGGCCAAGGAAAAAGTATTTGTTACGAATGCCCTAAGGTCCCTTAAACAGGTGAGTCCTACGGGCAATATTCGAGATATAGACTATGTTGTACTTGTAGGGGGGTCGGCACTGGACTTTGAAGTGCCGCAGCTGGTTACTGAAGCGCTCTCCCAATACGGTATCGTAGCGGGAAGAGGAAATATCAGAGGAAGCGAAGGTCCTAGAAACGCTGTTGCGACAGGACTTGTACTTTCGGCTGGGAGGTAGCTATGAGAAATGTTGAAATCGTCATAAGTTATCCAAAAGCACTGATGCACAGAAACCAGGTGTACTTTCTTGCATACGGCATAGAAGAAGAAGGCATTCCTTTTAAGCTTATGGAGTCAGACGAGTCCAGCGCCCATAAAAATGCCGATAAGGCAGCACTGGACTCAGGGCTCGATATTGGAATTGGCATAGGTGAAGACTGGCAGATTGCAATAAGACATAGTCGATTTGAAGAGGGAACATACCTGTTCGATATCAAGGTGCATAACGGAATAGACATGAAAGCCTATGGCGCGAATGCAGCGCGACTCATGAAGGGTGTTCCATTTAAAGAAATCGCAGGAGGTTGATATGCAACAAGCATTAGGATTGATTGAAACAGTTGGTCTTGCAGCTGCTTATGAAGCTGCTGATACGGCGGTTAAAACAGCCTGTGTTGAGCTGATTGGATATGAACTGTCTAAGGGTGATGGCATGGTCACTGTTAAGATAGCAGGAAATGTTGGTGCTGTTCAGGCAGGTATTAAAGCCGCCCAGCTGTCTGCAAGCCTTGTCAGCAAGGTGTTCAGTGTTCAGGTTATCCCAAGACCCAGTAGAAGTCTGGACGCCATGGTTTTCACAAAAGAAACGGTTCTGTATACGGACGAACCCGATGAACCGGCTCAGGTGGAACAGACTGAAGAACAGCTTCCGCTTCTTGAAGTGGCTGAGGAAGAAGCAGAAGACCAGCCCGCAGAATCAGACTCAGAAGATCAAACGACCGCTGGAGGAGAGCTGTCCCTCGAATCAGGAGCAGATGACCCTCAAGTCGTCGAAGAGACCCAAGAAATCTTGCAAGCGCAGGTTGAAAAGAAAATGGTAGGAGAAACAGATTTGAGCGAGAGCATTATCACCTGCAACATCTGCAAAGATCCTGCCTGCAACAGAAAAAAAGGTGATCCCAAAAGAACCTGTCTGCACTATTTCAAGAGTTAAGTACATATTATGTGATGTGTGTAATGAGTCTAAGAAGGCTCTTATCAACAATAAGTAAGGAGAGATATTATGGGTAATGCACTTGGTTTAATAGAAACGAAAGGTCTGGTAGGTTCTATTGAAGCTGCTGATGCAATGACAAAGGCAGCAAATGTTGAACTGATCGGTTACGAAAAAATCGGTTCAGGTCTTGTAACAGTTATGGTTAGAGGCGATGTAGGCGCTGTTAAGGCAGCGGTTGAAGCTGGCTGTGCTGCTGCTGAGCGTGTTGGTGAAGTCGTTTCTACACATGTAATCCCAAGACCTCATACAGACACTGAGAAAATCATCCCAAGATAATTGAGGAGGCGGCCAGGTGAATGAAGCAAAAGTGACAGCGATTGTAGAAGCTGTCAAAGGCGTTTTGAACGTGCTGAACTGCAGCGTGCCGGTTGGCGTTTCCAATCGGCACGTACACCTGAGCCAGGCAGATATGGAAGTGCTGTTTGGCGAGGGACATGAGCTGGAATTTATGAAAGAACTAAAACAGCCAGGACAGTACGCAGCTAAGGAAACTGTTACGCTTGAAGGGCCAAAAGGCAAACTTGAGCGTGTTAGAATACTCGGACCGATAAGACCAAGCACTCAAATTGAAATCAGCATTTCTGACGGATTCAAGCTGGGTGTAAGTGCTCCGGTGAGGCCTTCTGGAAAACTTGAAGGGTCTCCTGGCATAAGACTTGTCGGACCACAAGGACATGTGGATCTGCCGGCAGGTGTGATCGTAGCGCACAGGCATATTCATATGCATACGACAGATGCAAAGAGAATGGGAATAGAAGATGGCATGTCGGTATGTGTCAAATCCAGTGGACCGCGTGCGGTGATGTTTGAGAATGTTACATGCCGCGTCAGTGAAAAATATGCACTAGAGCTCCATCTTGACATGGATGAGGCAAACGCTGGTGGCATTAGAAATGGCGATTTGTTCGAAATATTGAGGTGATGGTGCGATGATTAAGGAATCAAATGCTCTGATTATGGACTTTGAATCTAAAATAGGGCAGGGAAAAAGCATAGCGCCAACTGGTGACCTGTTCTGCGGTGTCGACCTTGGAACGGCGAATATCGTACTTGCTGTTGTAGATGAAACTGGAATGCCGATAGCGGGAAGAAGCCAACCGGCACGTGTCATCAGAGATGGTGTCGTGGTTGACTATGTTGGTGCGATTGACATAGTAAGGCGTCTGAAGGCTGAACTGGAGGAAGAACTGGGCTGCGAACTGACACGTGCGGCGGCTGCAATTCCACCAGGTGTAGATACAGGCTGCGTAAAGGCAATTGGAAATGTTGTCGAAGCAGCTGATTTCGAACTTTCATGCATTGTGGATGAACCGACGGCTGCCTCGAGGGTGCTTGGCATAACAGATGGTGCGGTTGTCGATGTTGGTGGTGGGACTACGGGCATCAGTATCCTTGAAAAAGGGCGGGTGACCTTTACTGCCGATGAGCCGACAGGCGGGCATCACATGACGTTGGTTTTGGCAGGTGCAAAAAAACTGAGTTATGACGAAGCGGAGTTGCTTAAGCAGGATTTGGAGAGTGAGAAACGTATTTTCCCAATCATCCAGCCTGTAGTCGAGAAGATGGCATCCATAGTGAGTCGATTCCTGATTGGCAGATCTGTAAAGACACTGTATGTGGTTGGCGGTGCGTGCACAATGGAGAATTACGAGTCGGTGTTTGAAAAAATGCTGGGAATTTCTGTTCTAAAACCTGTGAACCCCATACTGGTTACGCCGCTTGGCATTGCATTGTCCTGCAGAGATGAGGTGATGCAGTGCAAATCGACAGCTTAGTTGAAGAAATCGTAAACAGGGTCATGAAGGCAATTTGCCTGCAGCGTTCCAAAGCGCTGATCCTCATTCCGAGAATGCGGGTGGATGTTGCTGAGGGACTTGTGAGACTGATTGGTTCCAGAGCGTATCGGCAGGCGTTCGATGTGCTTCTGCCAAAGGCAATGCCTAGTGAAATCCTAAAAGTATTTGAAAGTCACGGCCTGTATGTCGACAAACAGTTTGTTTCACAGGAATCACTGGACATGAGTCAGTATTCCGAACTGCTGGTTATTGATCTCCATGCATCACTCATGCGTGAGGTCGTTGAAATCAGACCCATGACGGTTTTTGCAAATGCAATCATCGAGGGGCTTGAAAAGGAAATGAAAATACAAGTGGTTTCCTGCGGATTTGATCATGAACGTTCAGTGAAGGGGAAAACGCCATTTATAGATGTCCTGTCAAAGGATGTAGCAACTATGAAGTCCTGGGGCATTCGTTTCGGGCGTGCTGAAAACGGACGTGCATATATCGCGGGCAGGTTGATAACGGCTTCTGATCTTGTAGGCTATGAAAACAAGGAAGTATGCATTCAAACGGGTGCGATCTTAACGGAACTTGCCCGGGAGAGAGCTGAAAAAAATGGAATTACCATTGTAAGATAGGAGGCATTTATGATACTTGCGCAGGTACGCGGGAATGTTGTAGCCACTACAAAAGACAGCAACTTAAATGGGCAGAAACTGCTGATTGTTAAGCAGATAGAGCCTGAAAACGATAGACATGGTAAAGTGATGGTCGCAGTCGATACTGTAGGTGCCGGTTATGGTGAGACAGTTCTGGTCGCAACTGGCAGTTCGGCGCGTAAGGCTGAAGCGATTCAGCGGATGCAGTCGACAGTCGATGCAGCCATAGTGGCAATCGTGGATACATGGGAATATCAAGGTGATTGATATGGGTGTTTACACAAAGGGCGGAGACAAGGGCATGACGGATTTATTTGGAATGCAGCGTGTTCCAAAGGATCATGTCAAAGTGGAAGCTTATGGAGTCGTTGATGAGCTGAATGCGGTTCTGGGACAGGTGCGTGCATGGCTTATGAACGGGGCTGACCAGGCGGAAATCAAATGGATTCAAAAGAGATTGATTACCCTTTGTGCTCAGCTTGCGGCAACAGAAGCGGCCATGGCTAAGGTTCTGGATCCCATAGGTCCTGCTGACGTTGAAACGCTTGAGATGTGGATTGACGAGATGGATAAGGTGCTGCCAAAGTTCACGGACTGGATTATTCCAGGTGAGGACAAGGCATCGGTCTGTCTGCATCTGGCAAGAACGGTAACGCGTCGTGCTGAGCGTGCTGTGACAAGCCTTTCGCATGAAGAGCCGGTATCTGAGCAGGTTTGCAAATTCTTGAACCGATTGAGCGATTACCTGTTTCAGAAGGGAAGAAAGGTAGAGCATGATATGGATGTACAAGATATAATGCGAGCTGTTGAGAAAAAGTTGTCCGGTGGTGAAGCACTTGAACTTGCAGGGCGCATTGCGGACAGAGCCCAGCTGAAGGCAGGAGAAATCGATGTACCTGTAACCATTGTTGTAACAGATGCTTCAGGACACATCATATTGCTTAGGCGTATGGACGGCTGTCTACTGGGAAGTATTGATATTGCCCAGTCAAAGGCTAAAAGTTCCGTACTGCTTAGAATGTCAACAGAGGAATTGGGCAAACTTGTTCAGCCTGGGCAACCGCTTTACGGGATTGAACACAGCAACAATGGCCTGACGCCATTTGGCGGCGGTCTTCCAATCTGGAAAGACGGTGTGCTGTGGGGCGGTCTTGGCATTAGCGGTGGATCGGTTGATGAGGATATAGTCATTGCACTTGCTGGGCTTGAAGTATTGTAAGGAGGCATTTATGAACAAGGAGCAAATAGAACAGATTGCCAAACGCGTTATGACGAAGTTGGAAAGCGAGAGCGCCTCCACTCCTGAGTCTCATGTAATGGGAATCAATGGCGTATTTGAAAAGATGGAAGATGCTGTAGAGGCTGCATTTCAAGGATACAAGCACCTCAAGACATGTTCTATGGCACAGAAGCAGAAATACATAGATTCGATCCGATGTGAAATTTCACAGCATATAGATGAGCTTGCGGAACTGGGTGTCAAGGAAACGGGCATGGGCAAAGTCGCTCATAAGAAGCTAAAGCATCAACTGGTTATCGACAAGACACCGGGTACTGAAGACCTGCGTGCTGATGCCTATGCTGGAGATGATGGACTGACGCTTCTTGAAATGTCTGCCTTTGGCGTAATTGGTGCCATAGCGCCATCGACAAATCCATCTGAAACAGTTATCTGTAATGCAATCGGTATGATTGCCGCGGGAAATGCAGTTGTCTTTGGACCGCATCCAGGCGCTTTCAGAACATCAAACCGAGCGGTTGAACTGATCAACATCGCCATAGCAAAAGCTGGTGGACCGCTGAATATTGTAACGACTGTCAGCAATCCGACAATGGAAAAGGCTGATATCATGATGAATCATCCTAAAATCAACATGCTGTGTGCAACGGGCGGCCCTGGTGTCGTAAAGGCGGTTCTAAGCACTGGCAAGAAGGCAATCGGCGCAGGTGCGGGCAACCCCCCGGTACTGGTTGACGAGACTGCGGACATTGAACGCGCAGCGCGATCAATTATTGCAGGCTGTTCATTTGACAACAATCTGCCTTGTATTGCTGAGAAAGAATGTTTCGTTGTAGAATCTGTTGCTGATTATTTGATTTTCAACATGAAAAGCTCTGGCGGATACCTGCTGGAAGATCCGGCGAAAATAGAAAAGCTGCAGAGTATGGTGCTTACTGAAAAAGGACCATCAAGGGACTTTGTAGGAAAAGACGCCACGTACATTTTAAAGGCCATCGGAATCGATGCGCCGGAGGATACGCAGTGCATCGTCCTTGAATCAGAGTTTAAGAGTCCGTTTGTTCAGCATGAACTAATGATGCCAATCCTTCCGGTTGTTCGCGTGAAGGACGTTGAGGAAGGTATTGCACTTTGTGTCAAGGCGGAGCATGGATTCAGACATACTGCAATGTGTCACTCTAAAAACATCGACGTACTTACAGAGTATGCACGTCGTATTCAAACAACGATATTTGTTAAAAATGCACCTTCATATGCAGGCATTGGTTTTATGGGCGAAGGCTATACAACTTTCACCATTGCCGGTCCGACTGGAGAAGGCTTAACCTCTGCTCGCAGCTTTACGAGAAAGAGAAGATGTGTTTTAGCAGAGGGATTCAACATCAAATAGGAAAGAGGTGTTGTTGTGCTTGAGGCAGTAAAAAAAGCGGGTGTTGTCGGTGCCGGCGGTGCGGGGTTTCCTACCCATGTCAAGCTGAATGCAAAAGCTGAGTACCTGCTCGTTAATGGTGCCGAATGTGAGCCTCTGCTACGCGTAGACCAGGAGCTCATGTACAAAAATGCCGAAGAAGTCCTTGAAGGGCTGCGCGCAGCGATTGAGATCACTGAAGCGAAGAAAGGCATTATTTGTCTAAAGGGAAAGTATAAAAAAGCAATAAAAGCGCTTGAAGCCGGAATTCGAGAAGATGATAACATTGAGCTGAACCTGCTGAGAAATGTCTATCCGGCAGGAGATGAGCAGTACATTGTGTACAATGCTACGGGAAGAATTGTTCCTGAAGGTGGCATACCACTGAATGTAGGTGTCGTGGTAACGAATGTTGAAACACTTCTCAATGTAGGCAATGCGATCAAGGGTCAGCCGGTGGTGGACAAATACGTCACCATCGCTGGCGCTGTAAGAGTGCCGAAGACCTTCAAAGTGCCGGTTGGAACACCTCTTTCGTGGCTGATAGCTGCATGTGGCGGCGTGACCACAGACGCGTATAGAGTGATTGATGGCGGGCCGATGATGGGCAAGCTGCTTGAAGGAAATGAAACCTATGTAAAAAAACAGTCCAAGGGTTATATTGTACTTCCTGAAGACGCAGGCTGGGTCAAGTCCAAGGAAAAGGACATGGCGCAAATGATGAAGGAAGCAAAAACGGCATGTTGTCACTGTAATTTGTGTACAGAAATGTGTCCGCGTAATCTTTTGGGCCACAATTTGCATCCGTCAAAGCTGATGCGGATTGCAGGCTATGGCACTCTGGGAGAGAAGAATGTCTCCCTGGATGAAGCCTACTTATGCTGCGAGTGCGGCCTTTGTGAAATTGCCTGTGTTATGAATCTGCAGCCGTGGAAGCTCAACCAGCTGCTCAAGGCACAGCTAAAGGAAGCTGGCGTTAAAAACAGCAATACCAATCAAAATCCTGAAGCAAATCCGTTTTATGAGTATCGCGAATTTCCTGTCAGCAAGCTTGTATACAGGCTGGGACTTGACAGATATGATGTTCCGGCACCTATTACGGACGAAAACATACAACCGGATCGTGTACGTATTTTCAGCGTTGAGCATATTGGTGCACCGGGAAAATGTGTAGTTTCAGAGGGTCAAGCGGTTGAAGTGGGGGATTTGGTCTATGAAGCACCTGAAAAGGCGCTGGGGGCCAATATTCATGCGAGTATTTCAGGTAAAGTTTCTCTTGTTAGTGACACTTATGTTGAAATAAGAAGATAGGGGGATATATATGGACATTATTATGCTTTTAACTGCAATTGGCGGGGGAATTTTCGGAGCTACTTTGGGTGCGCTTCCAGCATTCATTTTGACAGGCTTTGTCGCAATTGCTGGTAATGTTGTTGTTGCGTGTGGTGGAACAGCGGATATACTAGGCGGAGTGGCTTTTGGAAGCTTCCTTGGTCCACATATCGCATTTGCGGGTGGTGTTGCAGCAGCAGCGTGGGCACATCGCTATGGTGAACTAGAAGCAGGTGGAGATATTCTTACGCCGCTTGCCAAGTATAATTCAATGAAGCCAATTCTTGTTGGTGGCGTTTTCGGTGGGATCGGTTACCTGTTGAACTACCTGTTTGCAGGTGTACTTGCACTGCCTACAGACACAGTGGCGCTGTCGGTTGTTGTATCGGGTTTCATTGTTCGTTTTGCAATCGGCAGAACTGGTCCAATGGGAAAATGCGAAGACAAGACACGTGTCCTCTTCCCAGAAGCAATGCATGCAGGATTCCTGATTGTTTTCGGTCTTGGTCTGGGTATTGTGGTTTCTCAAATTACAGTTTCCACAGGTCTGGTGACGCTTGGATTTGGTATTAGTGCGGCTTCTCTAATTTTCGCACAGGCTGGTTTCCCGGCACCTGCATCACATCACATTTCACTTGTCGCAGCTCTTGCAGCTAGCGCAACGGGAAATATTTTCATAGGCGCTCTGTTTGGTGCTTTTGCAGCGGTTCTTTGCGAAGTATACCAAAGAACATTCAACAGCTACTGTGATTCACACATTGACCCGCCAGCATTCACAATCTTCACTCTGGCATTTATTATTCTTGGACTCATGTAGAGAGGGATTCATATGAAAAAATCAATTGGTCTGTTAGAATTCAAGAGTGTTGCCAAGGGAATTGAGGTGACTGATGAGGTTCTCAAGGCAGCGCATGTTGAACTTGTAATGGCTTCCCCGATTTGTCCAGGCAAATATGTGGTTCTCATAACAGGTGATGTGGGGGCAGTGAATTCTGCCATCCGTACAGGCCGAAATCTTGGTGGATTGTTCCTGGTAGAGGCGATTGTCCTGCCAAATATTCATCCGGATGTATTGCCTGCCCTAATGGGATCTACTGGCCTAGACAAGATCAAGGACATTGGCGTGATTGAGACCATGTCTGCATTATCAAGTATTCAGGCGGCAGATATTGCTGTAAAGGCATCAAATATTAGACTTATTGAAGTACGCATAGCAAGGGGACTTGGCGGCAAAGGATTCGTGCTTTTGTCAGGTGAAATATCATCTGTCAAGAATGCAATCAAGGCATGTGAAAACGAGCTGACATCGACAGGCGAGCTCCTGTGTGCTTCTGTCATTGCTTCGCCAAGCAAAGAACTCATCCCTTATTTAATGTAAGAAAGGAGAAGCTATGGAGGTTTTTAATCATCGTACGAAGATTGTCTTTGGCGATTCAGCCAGAGATTATCTGAAGCAGCTCAACTTTGAGGGTACCCTGCAAGGTGGAACCATCAAGGCCTGCATAGCGACGGATAAGGTCGTAAGAAATCTGGGCCTCCTTGAAACTGTAACTGATATTCTTGATGAAATTGGGTATACATACCGCATTTATGATGACATACTGCCTGACCCAACTACAGAACAGATTGAGATTGGCCTGAAGCACATTATTGAAACGAAACCAGACCTGCTGATTGCAGTGGGTGGCGGTTCTGTAATTGATGCGGCTAAAGCGATTATGCACTCGTGTCTGAATTTGAAAAAGGCACTTGTGGGTCAATACTCAGTGCATAAACCCACCTTTGTCGCCATACCGACGACGAGTGGTACTGGGTCGGAAGTGACATCCTATGCCGTGGTGACCAATGCCGAAACGCATGTTAAAATTCCTATTTCAGATGAAGACATGCTTCCGGATATCGCCATACTCGACCCGATTTTCACTAAAAGTGTACCGCCTTTTGTGACGGCTGTGACTGGGATGGATGTGATGACACATGCTTTTGAAGCACTGATGTCTGAAGCATCAACGCCATTTACAGACATGCTTGCAAAAGAAGCCTTGAACCTGTGTTTCAACCATCTGGAAAACGCGGTTTACAGGGGCGATGACATGCAAGCCCGCACGCAAATGCACATGGCTTCATGCATGGCTGGAATGGCTTTTAACTCAGCAGGTCTGGGGATTGGACATGCGCTGGCACATGCCATTGGCGGCAGGTATAGAATTGCCCATGGACATGCAAATGCCATTGTGTTGCCACACGCCTTGCAGTTTAATCTGATTGATAATGCTTCGGGGGGTGTGCGTGACAAGACACTTGCAGAAAAAATGGCAAATGTGACTAGGGGGCTGGGCCTGACGGACAGTACCCGTGACATCAATGCAATCAAATCCCTGATACGCAAAGTTGAAAGAATCAGTGAAAACATAGGTGTTAAGAAGGGAATCCGTGGCGCTGGCGTCGATCTTGAAGCGCTAAGGGCAGACATGCCTTTTCTCATTGATAACATCAAACGGGATAAGTGTCTTGAGACCACACCCGTTAAGGCAAGTGATGCTGAAATATGCAGGCTGCTTTTTGAAAGCTATTAAGAATCCTCATTTTTCATACATGTGTAGAGGATTCCATAATATTTTGATCTATTGCTCTATTTTGATAGATACCCCGTGAAACCGCCCTGAGTCTGCCTTATACTCAGGGCGGTTTTTAAGGTGCATAGGGTTCGTTCAAAAGTGCATTGACGCTCTTGTTGTAGTCTGCAGCGCTGGTGGAACGCTGGATTTCTTCAATGTATCTTCCATGGGGGTCGATTGTTTCGTGTAAATAAGACCAGAAGCCCTTCATTTGTGCATAAAGCTGACGCTCGTTTTTTGCAGCGGATGCATGGTGGCTGAAAATACCATCATGAAAGGCGCGGATTTTCTGCTGGTAATCCTGATGGGTGACGGTCTTGCCTCTGATGCGTTCGGCGAGGAGTGGGTCCTTCAAGAGACCGCGGCCAAGCATGAACTTTTTAATGTCCGGGTATCTTCTTTGGATGCGTCTGAAGTCACTGGGACTGAGTATGTCTCCGTTATAGGTCACCTCATGCCTGCAAAGTGCATAGAGCGCGTCGAAGCCATTCAAGTCAGCCATGCCTTCGTATTTCTGCACACCGGTTCTTGCGTGTATGGTCACACCTGCAAGTGGATACTGGTTGAGAATGGCCATGGTTTCAAGGCCCTCTTGGATAGACCTGTAGCCTAGGCGCATTTTCACACTGATTTTGTAAGCGTTTGTGCTGCATGCTGTGTCGAGAAAGGCCTGGATTTTATCAGGGCTTTCAAGAAGTCGTGAGCCCTTGTGTTTACGCGTTACTGATGGATAGGGACAGCCGATATTCCAGTCGATGACCGTGTAGCCCATTGCGGCAATGTAAGTTGCGAAGTCTTTGAACTGCTTCCCGTCACTGCTCAGAAGCTGGGGCAGAATATGAATGTCTCCAGTATTTGAAAGGGGGTCTATGTCCTTGAAAAGCACAGGGTTTGCCTGCGAGAAGTCGCTCGTGGCAATGAAGGGCGCGCCATATGCGTCAAGTCTGCCGAAAACAGACGCGTGGAGGTTTCTGTAGTGTGCACTTGTAACGCCGTGCAGAGGGGCGAAAATGAGCTTCATGGTATACTCCCTTGATAAGCTGGAGCGCATGCCCCGCAATATGATTTCTCTGTATATTCTAGCATAGCTGAGCTTGTTGACAAAGTCGACAACTTCCAGACTGTGGTCCTGTCCAACTGCTTGAGTGCCCTTGGTACTTTCGAGGGGGACAATTGCCCAGTAAAGGGAATGTGATTTACAGGTGCTGGAAAAGATGTTGTTCGTTTGACACGGGAGTTTTTTGAAAAGTATGTTGATGATATGGATGAAGTCGCTTAAATCGATTTTAATATAAACTCAAATATTGGTATGGTATTAAAGTCCTGATGTGTATGCATCAGGACTTTTGCATGCAATTATTAAAGTATGCATAAATATTAAGTAAAACATGAGTAAATGTATTCTAAAAAATGAAGGATTGAAAAACGAATATTTCATGAAAGTTCATGTTTAGGAAAACGCTTCTGTAACGAAGGGTGGTATTACACAAAGAGTTGAAGGGTTAAAATAGTATGGTAAAAATACTGCTATCACAGGTGTACAGAAAGTTGACAAAGGAATATGATACATACGGGAAAACGTTTGGTGTTTTGGGAAAACGTTTGACTTTTCTGAAAATTGAATTGATTATTTTACTAAAATGTCATAAAATCTTAACAAATTTAAAATATTTTTGTTCGCAGATTGCAATTGGCTGAATTTAAATACATAAACAAAGATGCCAATGCAGGAGGACAAAACAACCAAACTTGAAGGGGGCAATACCTATGAAATCTAAGAAGTTAGCACTACTAATGGCACTGATGCTGTTACTTACAGCAGTGCTGAGCGGATGCTCAAGCGCACCAAAGGAAGCGGAAACAGTTAAGCTAGGCGTAATCGGACCACTTACAGGTGATTACAGTATGTATGGTACTGCAGTTGCAAACGCGGCTAAACTGGCTGCTGACGAAATCAATGCAGCTGGCGGTATTGACGGCAAGCAAGTTGAAATTATCGCATACGACTCAAAAGGTGACAAGACTGAAGCGGTTAACGCATACAACAGACTTCGTGACCAAGACCAGATCGTTGGTCTGATCGGCGGTACTTTCAGTGGTACAACGCTATCAATCAAGGAAATTGCTAAGGAAGACAACATGCCAGTTCTTTCACCAACAGCTACAAATGGTGAAGTTACACTGGACGCAGCAAACATCTTTAGAGCTTGCTACACTGACCCTTATCAAGGTGCGACAGCAGCAGTATTTGCAGCTGACGAGCTAGGCGCTACTAAGGCAGCTGTTCTTTATAATATTGAAGACCCGTACTCAGAAGGTCTTGCAATCGCATTTGACGAGAAGTTCGGTACACTTGGCACAGTAACAAGCTACGAAGGTTACACTAAGAACGATGCTGACTTCCGTGCAATCCTTACAAAAATCGCGGCAGAAGATCCAGACGTACTCTTCCTGCCTGACTACATCGCAAAAGTTGGTGTAATCCTGTCACAGGTAAAAGAACTTGGTCTTGACGTTGTTGCAATCGGCGGCGACGGCTGGGATGGTATCGAAGGTGACTACGCAGAAGTTGCTAACGGTCACTACTTCGCAAACCACTATGCTAAGACTGACGAAGCAGCAGTTGTTCAGGACTTCATCGGCGCATATGAAGCAGCTTACGAATCATCTCCAAATGCACTTGCTGCACTTGCATATGACTCAACATACATCATGAAGAGCGCGATTGAAAAAGCGGGTTCAACTGAATCAGAGGCAATTATCAGTGCACTTGCTGCAACAGATACTGACTGTGTAACTGGTCATGTAACATTTGATGAAAATGGCGACCCAATCAAGAGCATTTCAATCATTCAGATCGTAGACGGAGAACACGTCCTGGCAGCTAAAGTTGCTGGAAACTAGATAGGCGTAGATAAAGTGACCGGGCAATCTCCGATTGCCCGGTTATTTCATGAATATCAAAAGAGGAATCAAATAGACAAGCTGTTCCGCAGCTGACATATTTACTTGAATGACTTGAGTGTGGTTTGGTTATAGTAAGGAGGATATCCATTTGGCATTATTTTTACAGCAAATGATAAATGGCCTTTCAGTTGGAAGTATATATGCGCTTATTGCATTGGGATATACCATGGTTTACGGCATTATCAAACTCATCAACTTTGCACATGGTGAGCTGATGATGGCTGGTGCCTACTTTGCATTTCTTATTGCAATTTCCACTGGATTGCCTTTTCCAGCAGTAGTACTGCTGTCAATGGTGCTTGCAGCACTGTTAGGTATTTTTATTGAACGTGTGGCATACCTGCCGCTTCGTAAAGCGCCAAGGATTTCAGCGCTGATCACAGCTATTGGTGTCAGCCTTTTCCTGCAGAACTTGGCACAGGTAATCTTCAAGGCTGATCCAAAAATCATGCCTGAACTTATCGAAAAAAAGCCGATCGCAATTGGATCGATTCAAATAGGTACAGTAACGCTTGCAACACTGGCACTGTCTGTTGTCTTCATGATCCTGCTTGAGGTTTTCGTCAAGAAAACAAAGCCAGGAAAAGCCATGCGTGCGGTTTCTGAAGATAAGGACGCAGCAGTGCTTATGGGCATCAATGTGAATAGAACGATTTCGCTCACATTTGCAATAGGTTCTGCACTGGGTGCGCTTGCAGGTGTTCTATACGGTATCACATATACACAGGTTTATCCGACAATGGGCGTTATGCCAGGTCTTAAGGCTTTCGTTGCAGCAGTTCTTGGCGGTATTGGACTTATACCTGGTGCGGTTTTTGGTGGTTTTACTATTGGTATGGTTGAAACTTTCACTAGAGCCTATATTTCGAGTCAGTGGTCAGATGCAATTGTGTTTGGTCTGCTGATAGTAGTGCTCCTCTTTAAACCTACTGGCATTTTAGGGAAGAATGAGAAGGAGAAGGTGTAGTCAGATGTCCAATAAAAAATCAATTAAAAAATTACTCTTAAACGTTGCCCTGCTTGCATTCGTGTTTGTACTTCTAAAAGTGCTTATGGGGGCTGGCGTCATTACAAGATATCATCAAGGGATTATTATTTTCATTTTAATCAATGTCATTCTAGCAACAAGTCTTAACCTCGCGACGGGTTTCCTTGGTCAGCTGACATTGGGACATGCCGGATTCATGGCGGTTGGTGCTTATGCGTCTGCAATTACGTCTATTGCAATCAAGTCGCAAATGCCAGATGCGCCAAAGCTGCTCATTCTGATCATATCACTGATTGTAGCTGCCGCTGTTTCGGCTGTTGTAGGTGTAATAATCGGTATTCCTGCCCTGCGTCTTCGTGGTGATTACCTAGCAATTATCACACTTGGTTTTGGTGAAGTTATACGTGTCGTTATCAATAACATGGGGGAACTGACAGGTGGTGCTCAAGGTCTTACGGGCATCCCGAAAATTGTCACATTCGATTCGGTGTTTTGGATTGCTGCGTTTGTAGTTCTTATACTGTATCGCTTGACACATTCACGACAAGGCCGTGCAATTTTATCCATCAGAGAAGATGAAATTGCAGCGGAAGCTGTTGGGATCAAGACAACGCACTTCAAGGTTATGGGCTTTGCCTTTGCGGCAGGTCTGGCTGGTATTGGCGGCGGTCTCTACGCAAATTATTTGGCTTTCCTTGATCCGAATACATTTAACTTCATGCGTTCGGTTGAAATACTTGTAATCGTAGTTCTTGGCGGCATGGGTAGCCTGACTGGTTCCATCGTAGCGGCAATTGTACTTACAATCCTGCCGGAGGCGCTTAGAAGCTTTGCCGATTACAGACTCCTGCTTTACTCTTTCCTTCTTGTTGTCATGATGATTTTCAGACCGGAAGGGTTGTTCGGCACACGAGAATTCTCTATGGATGCCGCACTGGAGCGTTTTAGTCCAAAAAAGAAGAAAAATTCCGTTAGAGAAGTCGAAGCAAGAGAAATGAGCTAGGAGGGGTAAGTATGGCATTACTAGAAGCGAATAATATATGCATGCAGTTTGGTGGCCTCAGGGCAGTAGATAACTTCAACCTGAGTATCGATCAGCATGAGCTGGTAGGACTTATTGGTCCGAATGGTGCTGGTAAAACAACTGTTTTCAACATGTTGACAGGTGTTTATGTGCCAACTGAAGGCGATATAAAAATTGGTGGAAAGAGCGTTGTTGGCAGAAAGCCCTATCAGATTGTTAAGGCTGGCGCTGCACGTACTTTCCAGAACATCAGACTTTTCAAAGACCTGACAGTGCTAGACAATATCAAAATAGCATTTCACAACGAATTAAGCTACAGCACGCTATCGGGTCTGCTCCGACTTCCAAGCTACTGGAAGGAAGAAGAAAAGGCACAGAAGGAATGCATGGATTTTCTTGAGATTTTCAATATGGGGGAATATGCCAACACATTGGCTAAGAACCTGCCATATGGAAAGCAGAGAAAGCTGGAAATCGCACGCGCCCTGGCAACAAATCCTAAAATTCTTCTTCTCGATGAACCGGCTGCAGGTATGAACCCGCAGGAGACGCATGAGCTTATGGAAACAATCCGATTCATTAGAGATAAATTTGACATTGCAATTCTGCTGATTGAGCATGATATGCATCTGGTTATGAATGTATGCGAGCGAATTGTAGTGCTTGACTATGGAAAAATTATTGCGAAAGGGACTCCAGAAGAGACCCGCAATAACCCGGACGTTATTCGAGTTTATTTAGGAGAGTAGGTGAGAGTGTGTTAAAGGTTGATAATATTGATGTGCATTATGGCAATATCCACGCCATCAAGGGACTGAGCTTTGAAGTAAAAAAAGGCGAGGTCGTTACACTGATTGGAGCGAATGGAGCGGGGAAGACCACAATACTGAAAACGGTCTCGAAACTCATGGATCCAACAAACGGCAGCATTACATTTGATGGAAAGCCACTTAGCAAGATTGCGCCCCATGATATGGTCTATGCGGGCATGGCTCACGTTCCAGAAGGAAGACGTGTATTTTCAAAGATGTCGGTTGAAGAGAACCTCCAAATGGGTGCTTTCATTCGTAAAGATAAAGAAGAAATTGAGAAAGATTTGGAAATGGTATTCAAGTACTTTCCAAGACTAAAAGAACGTATGTCGCAAGCTGCAGGTACACTCAGCGGCGGCGAACAGCAGATGCTGGCCATCGGTCGTGCTTTGATGAGCAGACCCAAGCTGCTTCTGATGGATGAGCCCTCTATGGGACTTGCACCACTTCTCGTTCAAGAAATTTTCAATATCGTGGAAACGATAAAGGAAACAGGTACGACGATTCTACTTGTTGAGCAAAATGCCAATCAAGCGCTCCAGGTAGCTGACCGTGCTTATGTTCTGGAAACGGGTAAGATTATCCAGTCTGGTTCTGCTAAAGTTCTGCTGGAAGACGACAGCATTAAAAAGGCATATCTGGGCGGGTAGGTATAGGTTCCTGCACAATAATTTCAACTAAAATGAGGTGGATTTTGTCCACCTCATTTTAGTGTGCAGAAAAAGCAGTAAGAGAGGCTATGCATAATCGGTATTTTACGATTCTGCAATTCATCAGTATAATTTCCTCAAAACAAGGCGTCAAAGTAAAGAAGGGGGGGATTGCAGTGAATATCAGGCATCTTGAAACATTTTCAGTGCTATCAAAACATTTGAGTTTTACCAAGGCAGCAGAAGAGCTTTTTATTTCACAACCGGCAATCAGCAGGCAGATTTCGAGCCTTGAAAGTGAGTTTGGATGTACACTTTTTGAGCGAAACAGGCGGGTTGTTAAACTGACACGTCACGGAGAGGCATTTCTGAAATATGCGGACCGCATGCTTAAGGACCACAGGGCATGGCTCAAAAAAATTGATGAAATCAATCGGGAAACGCATATTTGTCTGAGTGTCGGTTTTATGAACTATTTGTGCAACAAAGAGATTATGAAGACCATAGAGATGTACTCAAAGGCGAATAAGGGCCTTGAAGTGAATATTGTATATAAGTCACCACCAGCGCTTTTAAAAATGCTGCAAAGTGAAGAACTCAACCTTGGTTTTACACTTCTGCATCCTGAAAAGCAATTTAAAGACCTCCAGGTTCACATGCTTGAGCAACACGAGATGAAGCTGGCTGTAAATGAAGGACATCCGCTCGCCGCTTCGAGTTCGCCGGTAGATCTCAACAGGCTGTCTGGAGACCATCTCTTCTGTATAAGCAGTGAGAGCAATAGAATGGCCTATGAACACGTTCAAATGATAATGAAGTCATCAGACTTTAAGCCGGGTAAAATCAGCTACAGCTCTACGACAAAACATGTTTTCGCAAATGTTATCGATAGCGGCGGTATTACATTCTGTGTAGATGAACCCGGTGTTGACATTCCAGAGAATATCGTGCTGCTGCCTTTTGTAAATGCGTATTCCAAAGCGAATGTAAGCATGGTATGGAATAAAAAGAGTAAGGAAGCCAAGACCTTGAACCTTATTGAAAAATTTCTGTCAAAAAACAGCATTCTGCCTTAAGGACATGGCCTTACACGCTGTTGCAAATATGCAAAATTTGGTACAATAGTAAGCAGAGATGTCTATATGAAAGGGAGTTTGCATCTATGCCAATAGATACTTTGCAAATGGAGTGTTTCTTATCCGTTGCAGCACATTTGAATTTTACAGTCGCAGCAAATGAAATGTTCATTTCGCAGCCTGCCATCAGCAGGAAGGTGGCTGCGCTGGAGAAGGAACTGGGGGTTGTTCTCATTGACCGGTCATGTCGGGAGCTGAAATTGACAGAAGCCGGTGAAGAAATGCGGGCATTTTTTTCAACGTTCATTCAGCAGCTCGATGAAATAAAATATCGACTGCTTAAAGATACCGGCTCAGTCTGTGAAGAGCTGCATATTGGAATTTTTGAAGGATGGAGCCTGTCAGCCTTCCTTAGAAAGACCCTGCGTGATTTCAAAATGATTTATGAAGGTGTAGAAATCATTATAGATGCTTGCAGTGAGAAGGACTTGATCAACGGTCTTAAAACTGGACGTTATGATGTCGTCTTCCTGCTGAAGATAAGCATAAAATGCGCACTCAACAGAGGCTACATCAACAATGTTTCTGTATATGATCTTATTGATGTCCATAAAAAGGTCTACTTTTCTTCCCATAACGCACTGGTGGGCAAGCAAGATCTGACCATGGCCGATTTTGAAAAGCAGACGCTGTATACCTTTAGAAGTGATATTGTTCCGCTTGATATCATCATGAATAAGGAATTGTGCAGCAAGTATGGAATCAAGCCAAATGTGAAAGTCCTATCCACTCTGGATGCAGTGCTCAATGCCATCAGTACAGGAAGCGGATTTGCAATGTTTGATGAGTTGAACCGCATTAAGCATAATTCAGAGTTTATGAGCCTGAAGTTAAAGGAAAAGCACGGAATCAGTATGGTTGTCTCCAAGGAAACGACATCCTGTGTTCTTGCGTCCTTTGTCAAATACTGTGATGAAATTGGCTATGACCATATTATCAGTGACAAGGTATAGAAAGAATTTAATATAAGAATTATGATGAACCGCTCTAAGGACCAAGGGATATCCTGTCTGGTAATAGAGGGGTTTTTTATTGTGTAAAAAAAGTTGAAATAGCATCAAAAAATACTACAAGTATTGAAATATCAGAATTATGCATAAAGTGAATAACTGTAATACAAGAATCGCATTGGGAGTTGCACCACACCAGGTGATATATTTATGGTAGAGATTCGCTAAATTTCAACAATTAGACGTGTCGTAATGCATAATACGAATTATACGATGCGTGAAAGAATCGCTATAATTTAGGTGAAGTATGAAGTCACAAAATAATGAAATCGTCTCCAGGTTCAAACGTGTCCATCTGAATTTCTGCTAGGTAGTAAATGCAGATGTCATGGGATCAGGGTTTGAAAATGGGTCAAATGCGACTTCGGACATCCAAATATTACCATTTGCTTTTGGTGCTCAGCCCTGCTCAAATGTGGATTGAATGGACACAAAGAGGAAGCTTATAGGTGCACAATGCATTTTCAGGAGTAGACAGGTAAATGAAATTTGGTTGGATTGAAGCGCCCGTGAAAACGTTTTCTATTTTATCTGCAATTTTATTAAAGTGAATCGTAAATTTTTCCGGTTAAATCCACGATGGAATCTGATAATTTGCGGTAATTTGTATTTTACCTGCTAGGAGGAAAACAGCAATGGAATTCAAGAAAAAAAGATGGTTATATTTAGCGGCGGCGATGTTACTCGCGCTTTGCTCAGGAATTGGTTATACCTGGAGTGTCTTTCAAAAACCGCTTATGGATAATTTCGATTGGGCACTAAAAACAATCTCCTTGACATTTACGATTCAGGTTATGGTTTCGACACTGTTTCCAATAGTCATTGGTGGTCTTCAAAAGAAAATCGGTACAAAGAATTACATACGCCTGGGTATTGCAATTTATACACTGGGGCTTGTCGCAACGATGTTCACACCATCTATCGGATACCTGTACATCGTATTCGGTGTAATTGTCGGTATCGGGATCAGTATTCTATATCCCTGTCTTATTGCTTACAGCACAAGCCTTTTTCCTGATAAAACAGGCATGGCATCTGGCATGCTGGCATGTGCCTATGGTGCAGGTGCGATTCTGTGGGCGCCAACAGCGACGTTCATTATGGGCAAATACGGTATCTTGAATGTCTTCGGCTTCTTTGGTGTTCTGTTCGCAGTTGTCATGATTCCAGTTTCTTTTGTTATCAAAAACATTCCAGAAGGCTACACGGTTGTAACTTCAAATGCGTCAAAGGCTTCAGGCTCACAGTATGAAGCTAAGGACTATACTTGGCGAGAAATGATCAGAACGCCTAGATACTATCTGCTTGTTCTTACCCTGACACTGGGTGCGACTGCAGGGCTTATGATTATGGCGCATTTGTCGGGTATTCTTCAGGAATCTCAGCACATGACAGCAGAAAAGGCAGCCCTTCTTCTAGGTCTGACATCCATTTTTAATGCATCGGGAAGATTCCTTTTCGGATTTATCTCTGACAAGATGGGCAGATACAATGTCATGATTCTTCTATTTGGAATTCTTTGCGGTTCGATGGTTCTGCTGACAAAAGCAAGCGGCTTGCTCTTTGTTGCGGGCATATTGGCAATCGGATCTTGCTACGGGGGTTTTACATCCATGTTTTCTCCGATTTGTGCAGATAACTTCGGAATGAAAAATCTGTCTGTGAACTACGCATTTTTATATATTGCATACGGATTCGGCGGATTTGTAGGGCCACAGCTTGCAGCACGCGTCAAGACAGCAAGTGGCGGATATGAAGCTGCATTCATGATTGTAGCAGCGATGTGTATTGCAGGAATTGGCTTAAGTGTTTATATGAAAAATCAAGTAGAAAGAAATTCGAAAAAAAATGTCGAAAGAATTGCATAGGAGTTGAACGATGAAAAAGATCACACTGCAAATTGACGGGCATACAATCGAGGCAGCGCAGGGGGAGAATCTGCTGCAGGCGGCACTGGATGCGGGAATATACATTCCGCACCTTTGCTACCATCCCGACTTGACACCTCAGGGTGGGTGCAAGCTTTGCACCGTAGAAATACAGGGCAGCACAAAGCTGGTCCAGTCCTGTGAAACAATCGTTGAAGAAGGTATGGTTGTGAACACGAAAACAGACAAGGTCAAGCACCTGAGACAGGTGGCGCTGGAACTCATGCTTGCAAGCCATCCTAAGGACTGTACTTCCTGTGACAAGTACCTGAACTGTGAACTTCAGGCACTGATGCAGTATATGGGTGTGGCGCATTCAAGGCTCAAAGAGATTGAAAAGGACAACACGCGAATTTCGGTTTCTGACAACCTGATACAGAAGGAGATGTTCAGATGTATCCAGTGTGGCAGATGTGTACGTGCCTGCAGCGAGCTTCGTGGTGTAGACGCCCTTTCCTATAACAAGAAAAACGGTGAAACATATGTAGGCACAAAGGACGACCTGCCGCACAATGAGACGGACTGCAGATTCTGTGGTGCATGTGTAGAAGTGTGTCCAACAGGTGCCATACAGGATGTCAAAGGTGTTTTCTCAAAGGAATCTCCAAAGTACCTGTCTTATATTCCTTGCAAGGATGCCTGTCCAGCCCACACGGATATTCCGACATATGTGCGCCTGACTGGTGAAGGCAATTATGGTGAGGCGGTATCCGTACTCAGGGAAAAACTGACCTTCCCGCATTCCCTCGGTTTTGTTTGTACGCATGTCTGTGAAACAGAGTGCAAGCGAACACATTTGAATGAAGCGGTTTCAATCCGTGAACTGAAAAAGTTCGCAGTCGAAAATGATAAGGAAGCCCTGTGGAAGAAGAAGGTTGAAATCGGCAGTAAAACGGATAAGCGCGTTGCAGTAATCGGTGGTGGGGCATCTGGTATGACGGGGGCTTACTATCTTGCCAAGAAGGGACATGCTGTTACGGTTTATGAAAGACAGGCACGCGCTGGTGGCATGCTCTCATACGGAATTCCAAAATATAGACTGCCACAGGACGTTGTGGACAGAGAAATAGACATACTGCTGGAAGCGGGTATTGAACTCAAGCTTGGTAGAGATGTCACTTCAGTCAACGATTTGAAGGATCAGGGCTATGATGCCGTGCTTCTTGCAGTGGGATCTCAACAGGGTAAACGGCCACCACAGTACCGAAAGGACTGGAAGAATGTCTATAACGCAGTGGATTTCTGCCGTATGGCCAATACGCAGTCCTTGCCGGAACTGGGAGACTGTGTGACGGTATATGGTGGTGGAAATGTGGCGTTTGACTGCGCAAGGTCTGCAAAAAAGGCAGGCATTGCAAATGTACGGGTCATATGTCTGGAAGCGCGTGAAGACATGCTTGCCGATCAGGAAGAAATAGATTGTGCACTTGAAGAAGGGATTGACATTCTTAACAGTAAATCCATGGAAAACATGATTGAAGCGAACTCAAGGATTGAAGCTCTGAACCTGGTGGATGTAGTCAGTTTCAGCTTTGGAGCAAGTGGTCTTGAAATGGAAACCCGCGCAGGTTCTGAACAAACACTTCAGACAGATGCGCTTGTATTTGCTACAGGTCAGCAGCCTGACCTGAACGAAGCTTTCGGTGTTGCGCTTTACAGAGGGACGCACATTGTGGCCGATGATAGCCTGAAAACAAGTGCAGATGATGTATTTGCCACGGGTGATGCGGTCTATGGTACAAAATCTGTTGTTGAAGCGATTGCATCAGGCAGGAAAGCTGCTATGAATATCGACAAATATCTGGGTGGTGATGGAAGGATTGAAGATACCTTCTATGAAAGACCTGCTCAGAATTCAAATATTGGAGTAATTGAAAACTTTGCAGCCATTTCTAGGGTTGAAAGCTTCCACAATGCGTGTGATGCCAATAGAGAAGGAAGTCGTTGCCTGCAGTGTGACCTGAGATTGGACATCCAAAGTGTTAAGTACTGGGTCGATCCACAATTCAAAAAAGTGAAGGAGGTGACAAAATGATCTGTGATGCACACAAAATTGAACTGCCTGTGTGGGAAACAGGTTCAGAGAGAGACTGTGTCGTTGATTTCTGTAAAACCTTGATGGACACGGCACGAAAGGAATCCTGCGGGAAATGCGTTCTTTGCAGGGAAGGTACATGGCAGGTCTATGAAATGTTCAAGGATATAACAGAAGGCAATGCAAAGAGCGAAGATTTTGACCTCGCTGCTGAACTGCTTGAACTGATTCGTGACAATGCTGGATGCGATATGTCTAGGGATGCTGCCACTATGAGTCTTGAGCTCATGGAAAGGCATGCAGAAGAATGGGACAGGCATATCCGACGAAAGCGCTGTACGAACCTGGTATGTAAAGCATCATACACGCTCTATGTGGACCCTGCGGTTTGCGACGGATGCGGAGCATGTCTTGCTGCGTGTCCATCTGGTGCAATTGCTGGCGGAGAAGGCATGATTCATGTCATTGATGTCGATACGTGCAGCAAATCTTTGAACTGTGTCAGAACGTGTCCAAAGGGCGCTATCAAAAAGGCTGGACCTGTCAAACCCAAGGTGCCAGCTGAACCGATTCCAACTGGAAGCTTTGAAAGTGCTTCTGCTGGAGAGGATGATGGAACTTCTCGAAGAAGGCGTCGCAGAAGAAGCTGATACAGCTTCCTGCGTCTTAAGTTAATCTTGGTAAATTTAGGCATATAAAAGTAGGTATGTTGAGGAGCGTTAATTATGAGCACACAAGTTTTGGAAGCAGATGTAATCGTCATTGGAGGCGGTGCGTCAGGAATTACGGCAGCGGTTGCTGCTGCTGAAAAAGATGCAAGTGTTATTGTTCTTGAAAAAGGCAGTACAACAGGTGGCGCGGCAAATATGGGTATGGGAATCTTTGCGGTCGAGTCCAAGTACCAGAAGGCCCAAATGGTTGATTTCACAAAAGAAGACGCATTCAATCTTCTGATGAACTACACACATTGGCGCGTCGATGCACGTCTTGTAAGGAAGTACATAGAACAGTCAAGCGATACCATTGACTGGATGGAAACATTGGGCGTTGAGTTTCTCGGTTCCTACAAGTATTTTGAGAAGTCAACACAAACATGGCACGTTGTAAAAACAGCGGGCAGTGACAAGCCTGCTGAGCGCGCGGCGTCAAACATGTTCAGAGCCTTGACGGAAAGAGCGGAAGAACTTGGTGTCGAGATCATGTACCAGACAAAGGCAACTCAGATTCTAACAGAAGATGGATATGTGACAGGCGTTGAGCTGGTTGGAGAAGACGGTGAGAAGGTTGTAGCAGAATGTAATGCTGTAATCGTTGCTACAGGTGGTTTTGGTGACAACCCGAAAATGATTCAGGACATTCTTGGATACGAATGGGGCAAGGATCTGCATTCATTCCGTATTCCAGGTGTTGAGGGCGAAGGTCTTCGAATGCTTTGGGGTGCAGGTGCAGGCAAGACGGAACCAACAATGGTGCTGACATATACGACACCTGGACTAAACGACATTTACAAGACTGTCAGTGAAACCATGCGTCAGCCGAACCTGATGGTCAATCTGGATGGCCACCGTTTTATCAATGAAGAAATTATGAATAATACTGTTTATACTGGAAATGCCATCTCTCTGCAAAGAGAACGCGTTGCCTTTACAATCGTCGACGACAGCATCATCGATACATACAAGAAAACCGGACTCGATTACGTAACAGTTCACCACAATATCAAAACAGTTGACAAGTGGGATCGTGAAGTGAGTGCTTACTTGAATGGTGAAGCGTCAGAATCGGCTGGACTGAGCGAGCTTCATAACGCTGACCAGAAATCGCTGGTATGCTTCTTCGAGGCAGATTCCCTGGAGGAACTTTGTGAAAAGACAGGCATTAATGTTGAAAACCTCAAGGAAACGATTTCAGAGTATAATGAAGGGTGTACTGCATCAGACAGCATGTTCTTCAAGAAGCATAAGTACATGAAACCATTCAAAGGCAAGAAATATTATGCGGCGAAACACTTCCCAGCAGGTTACGGAAGTCTTGGCGGTGTTAAGACAAACGACCTGATGGAAGTTCTTAATCCAGGTGGATTGAAGATTCCTGGACTATACGCATGTGGTACAGACGCTTGTAATATTTACGGTGACAGCTACTGCTTCTTCATGCCGGGTAACACAATGAGCTTTGCCGTAAACAGTGGTCGTATGGCAGGCTATAACGCTGTAGATTTTATGGATTCAGATGAATTCTAGAGATTAGAGCAAAGGCAAAAGGAAATAAGACGGACCCGCATGTGTGAACACAGGCGTGGAAGACGACTGAGAACTAAATAAGAAGAAGACTGGAAAGATAAGAAGACTGGAAAGATTTCAAATAGGAAAGAGCAACAATGTCCAATACGGGAAAGTTGGGCGCCATCATCAAGTTATTTTGAGGCATTTACTAAATATAGGGGAATACAGGAGGCATAGTTAATGTTCAAAAATAAAAAGTTTGCTCAATATAGTATGATATTTATGTTCTTAGGCGTCTTTTATATGTTCTTTTACTCGGGTTTGCAAAATGATCATTTAAATATACTAACACCCTACCTTCAGCAAAATTATGGATGGGATGACCTGAAAATCACCAATCCTGCAACCGTGGGAGCAACAGTTTCCATCGTCTTTTACCTGATTATCGGTGGTGCTTTCACTAAATATGGCGTTAAGAAAATACTGCTTCCAAGTATGGCACTTCTTGGACTTGGAACAATCGGCATCAGTATGGCGTGTGAGAACTATACAATGTATTTCATCAGTCTGCTGCTTGTGCGTCTCATGGTTGTTCCGCTTCAAATGGGTGGTTTCATGCTGGCAGCCAACTGGTTTATCAAGTATCGAGGCCGTGTCATGGGTGTTATTACAGCGGGTAGTCCGCTCTTCTCAATTGTAGGTATTGGTTTCCTCACATCCCTTGCGACACGTTTTGGACTCCAGTATGCATATACCTTGATCGGTGGAGCGGTTCTGGTTCTTGCAGTGGTTACAGCATTCGGCATCAAGGATACACCAGAAGAAGCGGGTCTGTTCCCAGATGGTTCATTGACACCACCACGTTCAGAAGCGGCTGGCGCTGATAACTCCATTTCAGTATCTCAGCTTCTTTCTGAATCGCGTGCATGGAAACTGATTATCTCATATGGCATTCTTCAATTTGTCATAATGGCTATGATGTCTTATATGGCCGTGCGCTATATCAGCTTGAGTACACCTGAAGATGTACCGAATCTGTTTGTCAGCAAGGCACTTGTATGGCTTTCAATTGGTGCTGCAGCCGGCATCCCAATGAGTTATGTTCTTGGATGGATCGACGACAAGCTCGGTTCCATCAAAGCGTCTCTGGTTCTAAACATTCTATTTTTCTTTGCAGTAGTGCCTTTGGCAATCATGCCGGTCGGTGGAAACACAACACTGATGGCAATCTGGGCATTTGGCGTAGCCTGCATGACTGGCGGTGTACCAACAATGCATCCATGTGTGACTTCTTATGTTTATGGACGTAAGGATTACATGGCCGCAAATAAATGGATTATGACAATTCAAGCTATTCCTATGGCATTTGCACTGACCTTCATGGGCGCATTCAATCAGGCTGGAAAACTGACAGAAGCCTACTATGTTCTAATAGGCCTACTTGTGGTTTCGTTTGTGACAATTATAACAATGAGAAATATTCCTGACGCAAACGCAGAAGATCGAGATTACGGTGCAAGAGAAGATATTGCATAAAAGAAGATTTACATGGATGAAGCCTGCGCTGGAAACGTATTTCACATACGTGACCGGTGTGGGTTTTACCCAGTAATGGAGCACGACTGTACTTATACGTTTTAAGGTCCGAGAGGGCTGTATGCAGATAAAGCAGGAGGAACATTATGGATATGAAATATTCAAGTCTTATGTCACCGGTTCGAATCGGAAAGCATTTGATTAAAAATAGAATTATTGCGGCACCGGTTACCATACACTCTGCGTCAAATGGTGAATCTTATCCGACAGAAGCTGCCATAGAATTTTTCACACAGCGGGCAAGAGCGGGTGCGGGTATTGTAGTATGTGCCGGCGCAAAGCTGCTTCCGGTTACAGATGATGGTGAGCATGCAAGCTGGGACCTCTATAAGCACAATTCCCAAAACCGCATTGCCGAACTGGCTGAACGCATTCATTTTTATGGCGCCAAGGCGTCTATGGAGCTGATTGGCATATTTGACGATGGCTATGTGGCATCTGACGGCGGTCTGCTTATGGATGGCCTGACACCGGGGCGCGAAATTCCAGTCAGTGAAATGATGCGCTATAAGGAAGGCTATGCACACTGTGCAGAGGCGCTTATGAATCTTGGCTTTGATGGACTGCTACTGCATTTCGGGCACAGTATCCCCATTGCTCAGTTTCTTTCTCCGCTAACGAATAAGAGAACGGATGAATACGGCGGAAGCTTTGAAAACCGCATGCGCTACATGATCGAGATACTTGAAGCGATTCGTGAACGCGTGGGAGACCGTATGTTTATTGATATCCGCATGTCGGCAGACGAGTTCAAGGCAGGCGGGATCGACCTTGAAGAAGGCTTGAAAATGGCGGAAGTGTTCCAGCAGTATGCGGATATTGTTCAGGCCAGCTGTGGCATGGTCACGCCTGAGCTGATGTGTCGTACACACCCTTGTGATTTTCTACCGCCTAATCCGAATGTCCATTTGGCGGAGGCATTCAAGAATTCTGGAAAGCTGACCAATGCGGCCGTAGTTGCTATTGGCGGCATTGGAAGTCTTCATGACGCGGATGAAATAATCAGAAGTGGCAAAGCGGATTTTGTTGCAATTTCAAGAGCACTTATCGCAGACCCCCAGCTGATTCCAAAAAGCATGCTTGGTAAGGCAGAGGATGTGGTACCCTGTGTCAAGTGTATGCGTTGCCATGATAGTGCTGTATATGAAAACTTCTTCCAGTGTTCGGTAAACCCGACGATTGGTATTCAGCATGACCTTGAGAACCTGATTCTGGATTCTGATTCTATTAAAAAGGTAGCTGTTATCGGTGGGGGACCTTCGGGCATGAAAGCTGCGCTGACTGCTTCTGAGAGAGGGCATGCAGTGACGCTGTACGAAAAATCGGATGCCCTTGGCGGCGCGCTGAAGTTTGCAGACAAGGTTTCCTTCAAGTACTCCCTTGCCAAGTATAAGGACTATCTGGTAGACCAGATTGCAAAGTCGGATGTTGAGGTAAGACTTTGCACAGAGGCAAAAGCGGAAGCGCTTGAAAGTGAAAAGTATGATGCTGTGATTGCAGCACTTGGAGCAAGACCGATTGTTCCACCAATCCCAGGCGTTGAAAATACTGTGCTGGCTACAGATTCATTTGAGCGTGAAGCGGAACTGGGTGAACGTCTTGTTGTAATTGGCGGGGGTCAGGTCGGTTGTGAAACTGCTCTGCACTGGGCTAGAAAGAACAAGCATGTGACAGTGATTGAAATGAACAGTGAGCTTGCACCGGACGCGACGCGAACGCACCGTGGGGATCTCATGGCTGAAATTGAGAATACAAAGAATTTTGATGTAATAACTTCTGCAAAATGTACGGGTGTGACAGAAGCGGGTATTTCTTATCTGATGGACGGAGAAACGAAGACCCTGACGGCTGACTCGGTAATACTGGCGGCGGGAATGGCACCTCGTATTATTGAAGCGGATGCATTCATCGGCACTGCGCCTTATTACCGTAACGTAGGAGATTGCGCTGCAGCGCGTACAGTTGAAAAAGCGACACGCGAGGGCTATTTTGCAGGCATAAATCTTTAAACTGTATTATGTTGATCTTGTCGACAGACTGAAAGGTGCGCAAGCACCTTTTTTTCGCATTTTGTAAAGCGTATTGGAGTGATATGATGACTGTTTCGATTGGAGATATTGAGCGTTTTGATTTGGAGAATGATCCCTACCACCATATGATAAAAATTGTGTGCAACAAATGGAAGCCTGTTCTAATTCGTGCCATTGACTTTGAAGAAGGCAACTATTCAAGATTCTCAAGGTTTACCAAGCAGCTGCCAATCACCGAAAGGGTACTTGCACGCAACTTGCGCGAGCTGGAACGCGATGGGATCCTGTATAGGACTGTTTATCCTGAAGTGCCCCTACGCGTTGAATACAGACTTACTGAGACGGGGAAGTCCCTGTGTCCGATTCTCGACGCCATGTTTAAGTGGGGGCGTGAGGACATGATACGTAAAAATATTGAAATCAACCCGATGGGAGAAATCAAGCACGGCTACAGGAAAATAGATGAATATTGAGGTTTCCTGCAAAACTGACAAGTCTGCTTATGCAATTATGTTATAAGTGGAAAATGAAAACTTCCAAAGTGTGCAAAATCATTATTGCCCTATTCATGCTGACAAAAATGTCAGTAGAGGACATTTTTATTCGTAATTATCCGATCTGAAATTATATGATACCATTGTGAAAAATAGCGCAGTATACAATGCAAGTATTGGTAACAGCTGCGTTAGGTCACTTAAGGAGGATATCATATATGGGAAGACTAGAAGATAAAATTGTGATTGTAACAGGCGGAAATTCAGGAATTGGACGTGCCACTGCAGACCTCTTCTGCAAGGAGGGCGCAAAGGTGGTCATAGCGTCAAGACGTGCAGAAGTGAATGCTGAAACCGTTGCTGAGATTGAAGGCAAGGGCGGCGAAATCATGGCTGTACAGGCCGACGTTTCCAAAATGGAGGACTGTAAAAGGATTATTGATGAAACCGTGAACAAGTACGGCAGAATTGATGTTCTAGTAAACAATGCAGGCATTGCTGACAAACACATGCCGGTAAATCAATGTACCGAGTCTTGGTATGACACAGTCATCAAGATCGATCAGTACTCTGTATACTATATGTGCAAGTATGCACTGGAGCATATGGAAAAAGCGGGTTCAGGCTCTATTGTCAACATTTCATCCATTGGCAGTCAAGGGGTTGCAGGCATTTCCTACAGCGCGGCAAAGGCTGCTGTCAATGCCATGACCAAGAACATTGCCCTGCAGTATTCCCATACGGCAATCCGCTGCAATGCCATAGGGCCAGGACCAACGCCAACACCGCTCAATGCGCCAGAGGCTATGAAGACCTTCAACATGGCGTTTGCAGACGCATGTGCAAAGCATATTGACATTACAGTACCGGAAGCAGATGTGTATGACCAGGCTGAAGCGATTTTATATTTCGCAAGCGATGTGTCAAAGGCGGTAACGGGTCAGATTCTTTACGTTGACCACGGTACAACACTCTATTAGAAAACAGTCGGTGTGGTTTCCTCTTGTGGGGCGATCACACTTTTTTTATGCAGCAATGGCATAACCGCCTGCAATATGCGAAGAAGGCATAAGGACCGTATGCAAATACGGCATTATACAATGCAAGGCGACGCCGATAAACTATGTAGCATAGAGTGACTCTATAAAACGTTTTTTATTTCAGGAAAACGTTTTTGTTCTTTAAATCGATTTTCGTTCTCTGGCCCAGGACAAAGTAATTATTACTGCACATTGTTTATAACTTATATGCAAAAGTGAGGGGTTTATGAAGACAAACAAGGTAAGGTATAATTTTGGCAAGCAGGGCATCTTTACGATTGCGTATTCTGCACTTCTTGTATATTTCATGACAGGGCTAACCGTTGACGGATTGAACATCATTGTTCCTGGTTTTGCAGCGCTCAAGGGATGGAACGCTGACCAGCTCCTTGCAATAGCAACGCCGGCATCTGTGGTCGCCTTGATTCTGACATCCTTCTGGGGCAATGCGATTCAGGCATTTGGACTAAAAAAGGCAACAAGCATCTCGCTCATAGCGGGTGGTGTATCCATGTATCTGTTCGGTCAGAGTGTGAACATTCTGATGTACGGAATTATGGAAACACTTATGATTACCTTTATCAACTGTTTCTCCGTTATTTGCGGCTATGCGATGATTGCCAACTGGTTCCCTAAGAAGAAGGGTATTGTATTGGGGTTCACGACAATGGGCATGAACTTGGCATCGGCGACGATTCCTGCTCTGTTGACCTTCTTCAGCACGTTTTTTGATGCTAATGGAAATATCACACATGCTCTCAATGCCTTTGCTGTGATTCTGATCATCGTTGGTATTTTGAATCAGATGTTTGCCAGGGCAACACCAGAAGAATGTGGTCTCTATCCTGACAATGAGAAACCTGCGCCAGGGATTGGCCATTCTGATGTGACACCTCAGGTCAGTATGGGATACATGAAGGCGCTTTCTTCTGTAACGGTATGGAAGCTCGGTATCGCCTATGGTCTTGCTGGAATGGGTACCGTTGGGATTATGTCACAGCTGATTCCTTACTTGACGGGCAGCAGAGGCTTTACAATCGATAAGGCACTGATGGCTATGTCCACAGCAGCGCTGATTGGTGTGATAGGGTCTTATCTGTGGGGCTATATAGACCAGCGGTGGGGCACACGGTTTGCATCTCAAATATTTGGTATCTGGTATGCGCTGGCTATAGGATTCCTGATTGCACCAGGTGGCAGCACAAGCCTGATGATCGGTATAGCAATGATTGGTCTTGGCATTGGTGGAACAGGCAACTTCCCGCCTTCAATGACGACAATGTGCTTTGGACGGGGTGATTTTGCAACGACATTTAGTGTTGTGAACATGATTATGGGTGTCATCCGTTCTTCTGCATTTCTTCTCTTGGGTGTACTTAGAGGTATGACAGGGAGCACTGAGACTGCGTATTTGGTCTTCCTGGGATTGTCGCTTATGAGTTCGGTCGTCATTTCATTCGTAACACATAAAGACCTCGCAGAAGAATCTGAATTAGCGGCGTAATATAAAGGGCTAATAGGACATATATTGAAGACCTCCAGGGCAATTAAGCATGGGGGTCTTTGAGAAGTATATTGAATGAGAAGTATATAAAAAAAGGAGACGAGCGGTATGCGTAAACTGGACAGGATAGAGTCAAAGGTGGCGGTTGTGTTTCAAATTGCAGATCGTTTATTGTCGGGTGAAATCCAAAAGGATCAGGCAAAGACACAGTTAGACGGTCATATGGCGCAAATTCGTCCTGCACAGATTGACAGAATACGAGATGTTCTGTCACAACGGATAGAAAGCGCAGTCGATTTCGGACAAGCAGACGCGCTCGTTAAACTTATTGGCCCATATTTGCGACCGTCCTATCACATGCTTGAACCAGGCCATCCAATTCGAAATTACTTCAATGAAAACACGGTAATGCGCCAAATCTTGATTGATATAGATAAACTAGACGGTGAAAGCGCTTCAGCAGATGTCTGGATGGGCTACTACGAAAAAATGATGCAGTTCAATTTGCATATTGAACGTCAAGCGCAGTGCTTCTTTAAGGAAGCTGCAAAGCGAAAGGGAAACAAGGCACTAGCCCAAGCTGTTGAAATGGGCAGTCGGGCAATTCTTGAAGTTGAAAATAATCATAAAGAGCTGTGTGCGGGAAACATACTTGATTTTATTTTCAATCAAAGAATGGTTGTTCAGCAGATGACACAGTATCTGGATATGGAAGAAAAAGTACTTTACCCAGATGCAATTAAGCATTTTAAAGGCAGTGACTGGGAAAGGCTAAGAAGTGCTGATGATGTGTTTGGCTATGTATATATTGAGACGCCTCCGGCATTTAATGTCGAGTTTGTCAAACGTGCTAATCCAAATCCGTTTCAAGAGACAAGTGAAAAAACAGGTGATGTATCCGTGCATCAGTTGGGCGCAGCTTACCTTGACACAAGTGTAAGGGTCATATCGACCTCTGGTGTCATTGACTTGGCCACAGCGTCACTGATTGACAAGGAACGTGTAAAGGGCATCCTGCAAGGCATGGAAGCGGACAGCACTGCACAGGTGCAATATGGAAATAGGACACTGACCCTGATCTACACTGCAATGACAGGTCCATCGGGTAATCGCGATGCCGTATTGGTAACGGCTCAGGAAAGCACCTGCAAGACCTGTTCAGACAGTGTGTCTCTTGCACCGGAAATCAGCACGGGAAGGCTTGAAGTGACGCCCACGTGCATGATTGCGGACCTGTTTGAGAATTGCAGCGGGTTCGAGGAAGCCTTTTACAGTATCGATCCTGAACTGGATGGACTGCGTGGACCCATGGGTCAAATGATGCTAAATGATGCGTCCATAGATATGCTTGCAAAAAGCATGCGGTGGGATGTGTCTGAACTGATGGACAGAATTAGGGAGATTGTTCAGAGCTGAGGTGGATTAGAATCCATCTCAGCTCTTTTTTAATTGTCTAGGAAATTTCATTTCCTAAACAATTAAAAAGCGGGGATTGGCAAGGGGATTCCCCTTGTCTGCTTTAAGGAGGGTGCTCAGTTGGCTTTCATCTTTGTCATGATATTATCTAAACAGAAAATCCGTAAAATCTAAAAAAAGCTGACTGTTAATTGTCAAGCATCCCTGTGGCCATGTGACTTGTGTATGGTGCCTATTCCAGACCTGCATAGAAGAAGTGTTTAAAGTGGATTTGCATCGAAATCGAGAGCATAATTGAAGCCTGACCTGCAAAACCATACCTTTTTATTCACTTTTCAGACCAGATGTGAAGGTTGTCTTTCAATAAGCCTGTGAAACTTGCGACAATTCGTGTGACAAGAATAAATCAATTTTGATTGTCTTTGTTCATATTGCTATAATCAAGTTATATCAATGGTTACGAGAAACAGGAGGGAGGTGCGTTGACATGAAAATCATGTCAGCATACATATGAAAAAGAGCTTTGAAGCATATAAGGTATTGATTGTTGGAGCTGGAACGATGGGACGTTCCATTGCAGAGATTATTTCATCATATGGTATTGAAACACACCTTTATGACGCCTTTGAAGAACAGGTGGACAATGCCAAAGGTCTCATTGAGGCGGATCTCAGCTATTATCTTGCTGAGGGGATCATAAGTGAAGCTGCTGTTGAAAAATCAGCCAGGTGTCTGCATTACACAAAGACCTTGCCTGAGGGGGCCAAGAACGCGGATATGGTCATTGAAGCCGTATTTGAAGACCCGAAAGTCAAGCGGGATATATACGAGAAGCTCGACAAGTACTGCGGTCCATCGTGTATTTTCTGTAGCAATACATCAGGCTCCAACATATTTGAAATTGTGAATATCAGCCATCCTGAAAGACTGGTTATCACACATTTCTTCAATCCGGCCTACATCATGCCCCTTGTGGAGATCGTTGCTGGCGCTCAGACCTCTGAATCTACGAAGTCTCAGGTCTACGCATTTCTGGCGCATTTGGGAAAGGAACCTGTTGTCATTAATCAATATGTCCCAGGATTTATCGTTAACCGCATTGCGACGGCCATTGTCCGTGAAGCCGGTTACATGATACAAAAGGGGTGGGTGAGCGGCGCGGATATTGACAAGGCCATACGCAGCACCAGCGGCATCCGCTATGCCTTTGAGGGGCCGTTGGCACTTTATGATGTAGTCGGCTGGGATTTGACAACATCTGTATCAGACACGATCCAGAAGACACTATGTAATGATACGGGCAAAAATGCCCTGGGTGTTGAGATGATAGAGAAGGACATGCTGGGTCTGAAATCAGGAAAGGGTATTTACGCATATGATGCCATAAAGCCTCAGGATTATCTGCATGACAGGGCACAGCGTATTGTTGAAATGACTAAAATGCTTGGACTCCATACCTCAAGTGCTCAGTAAGAGCCTCTGATGTCAATTTGGGAAGTAGAATAATTTGAGCTGGAATATGATTTGACAGCTTGAAAGACAAAATTAAAGAACGTGAACAGCATCTCTGATTGGAGTGCGGTTCACGTTCTTTTTTGGTTCGTGTGTGTATAATGTGGTAATGTCTGTGGCGTCTTTAGGGGTCTCTACTTAGCCAGCCTGGGCAATCTTAGAGAGAATGGTTTCACTGCGTGTGATAAAGGACTCCATATGTTCAAGGCTGAGTGTGCCCTGGCTCATGAGGGCCAAATCAAACAGCTGGTTTATAACAAGTGCTGACTGGATTTCATCTTCAGTTTCCAGAATATATTTGACAGTGTCGTTGTTCAGGTTAACAAGATAGGTACTCTGTGCCTGCTTTTCTCTTAGATGGGTATCTGTTGACTTTAAAAACCCGTATATTTCGAGCATATCCGCCATACGACGCCCTTTTTCATCATTGATAATCAAAGATGTAATACTTTCCTGTTCAAGGTTGGTGATTTTAAGCTGCATGTTGGCAATACGTTCGCCAAGAGAAGCCCGTATTTTTTCTGTGAGCGCATCGACATATGGTGTGTCGTCAGGGCTAAGTGTGCCTTCAAACAGCGACTCGATGTTCGAATCGATGCGTATGAAGCCCACCTTCTGGTGGACAAGCTCCTGGCGACGCATAAATGGCTGGTCAATGACATGGTCAAAGAGAAGGGCATTCAAGCCGCATTTTTTGAATATTTCAATGTAATGTGCCTGCTCGAGTGCATCCGAGGCGTAATAAACCGTATTCTCATGCGAGGCTTTAATCTGATCCAAGTATTCTGCAATGGTCAGATGGTTGCCGTAAAGGTCTTCAAAGACGACCTTGCGTGTCATGACCGATGCGAAAATACGGTCCTGCATGATGCCATATTTGACAAAAGCGTTTAGCTGGGGCCAGTAAGCTTCGTAGTCGCTTCGCTTGTTTTCAAACATGCTATTCATGGCAATGGTGACTTCTTGAGACAGACACTCATAAATCAGTGCTGTAAGGTCCTTTTCGTTTTCGTCACGGATTGTGGAGCGGGAAACGACAAGCGGCAGGTCTTCGCATTCGATAATACCACTTTGGAGATTCACAAATTTTGGAATGAGTTCTTTGATATTTTCACCGACGTAAACACCACGGTTGTAGACCCTGATTTTACCATCTAGCTCTTCTGTGCCGTTCTTTGTATCGCGGAAGTAGAGGATGCCCTTGAGGCCCAGATCAATGCTTTCGATCTTAATCCAGAAAAGGGGGTCGGAAACGTCATCATAATATGCTTTGTAGAAATCATGCATATCATCGGTGTTTATTTCTGATTGCGGCTTTTTCCAAATCGGACTGGGATCATTGACAAGTGTGTTGTCAAACTCAGGTGCATTCAGGTATATTTCTGATTTTAGAAAAATGAAATACTTCTTGATAATGTCATGAATGAGCTCTGGATTCTTCAAATAGGGACTGTCCAGATTCAGATAAATAATGACATCGGTACCGTGTTCAGTACGAGAGCCCTGCTTCATTTCGTAGGACATATCAGCGTTGCAGTCCCATCTTACAGGCTCAGTGCCTTCCTTGCACGACTTTGATTCAATGGCCACATGATCACCAAGCATGAAAGCCGAGTAAAACCCGACGCCAAAATGACCGATGATGGACCGCGTCTCTTCATTGCTGTGCTGGTTGATAAACTCAGCAGCACCGGAAAAAGCGATCTGGTTTATGAATCTGTCCACTTCATCAGCTGTCATGCCGATGCCGTTGTCGGAAATGATCAGTCTATTGTCTTCAGTATCCAGCGTGACGCGTATCGTGCCCTTAGAAGGGGAAAGGCATGCTTCATCCTCTTGCAGGGAAGACAGCTTTTCTATAGCATCCGACGCGTTGGATATGAGTTCTCTAAATACGATGTCCTGTTCTGTATAAAGCCATTTCTTTAGAATAGAGAAAATGTTCTTGCTTTCAATCGATAGAAAGCCATTTTGATTATTCACTTTGGATCCGCCTTTCTTTATCTTTTATCTACGGGCAATTTCTCAACCGATATTCACCCGACTTATAACTTTTATGCATCATGTATGGTCAACATAACTTGATGGTAACACTATAACGAATATCCCTTTCAAATAAAATAGGGAAAGCGTTTTTTGTTATGCAGATAACGAATTTTACGATGCATGACTGGATGGTTACTATGAGAGTGTAAAGCATCCCACGTCTGACAAGGCACTGAGACATGCAGTCGCCTGTGACTACTATAGAAGCAGTCAGATGTGTCCATTCAATCAATACTTACAATACTTAAAACAATTTTTATTTTTCTTAAGGAGGAAAACGAATGTCAGCAGTAACTAAAAGACAAACTAATGCAGGATATGTAGAGTGGCCATCATTCGAATCAATTCAGGAAATGTTCAAGGAACACTTCATTATCGATCGTCGTGAAGACGGTGTTGTAACTGTACGTATGCACTGCCAGGGCGGTCCACTAATCTGGTCAATGGAGCTTCATGATGCAATCGGTAAAATGTGGAGACTTCTTGGTACTGACCGTGATACAGAAATGATCATCTTCACAGGCACAGGTAACATCTGGGTAACTGACTTTGAAGCTGCAAGCTGGGCTCCAGAAGGTGACAGCCCTCACGAAACACGTTACAACCACATGTTCGTTGATGGTCGTCGTATGATTATTACAATGATTCAAGACGTTGAAGTTCCAACGCTTGGTGTTCTTAGCGGTTCAGGCGGCCATACAGAGCTTGCGCTGATGTGTGACCTTGCAATCGCTGCAGACGATATCACAATCCTTGACCCACACATGCTTCCTGGAACAAACAACGTACCTGGCGACGGTATCCACAGCTGCTTCTTCGAGCTGATGAACGCACGTAATGCTGCATGGTACCTGATGACTGGCGACAAAATGGACGCTAGCGAGCTTGTTAACCTTGGTCTGGTTTCTGAAATCGTTCCAAGAGAGCAGCTTATGGATCGTGCTTATGAAATCGCAGACATGCTGATGGCTCAAAACCGCATCGCGCGTCGTCTGACTACACAGCTAATCAGAAGAAACTGGAAAAAGCGTATCTCTGATGACCTGGATATGGCATTCGGTACAGAGCTATTCGGTATGTACTGTGCTGACGAGCTTCACTCTGAGCTTCTTTCTATGATCGGTTACCTGGGTCTTGAAGGCAAAATCAACCCACCGCTTGTAGGTAAAGTACGTTAATTAACTGAGTCTTTAAAATTTATAACTTGATAGATGGTCTTCTTTCCTAAAGTATATGTGGAGAACGTAACACTTCTCCGCATATATTTGCATTTGGCCCGAATTACTGATGGAAATGTCTGAGGCGGCGTTTCCATGACTAATTCGGGCACAGGGAAATTGTAAAAAGCGAGGAGGATATCGTGAAGAAGATATTTACTATTAACTGCGGGTCGACATCGACGAAGGTTGCCTATTTCGAAGATGACAAAATGGTGAGCAAAGTATCACTCGATGTTACTGCGCAGCAGCTGAAAGCAATGCCTAAAGCCCTTGATCAGCTTGAACTAAGAACTGGCCAGGTAAGAGATTTTCTAAAGGAGAACAGCCTGGATCCGAGTGCGTTTGACATTGTGGTTGCACGCGGTGGTACAATACACGCCGTTCCTAAAGATGGTGCCTATGAGGTCAATGACCTGATGATTGCGACTGAGAAATACGCACCTGCTGCACAGCATGCATCTTCTCTTTCGTGTCTGATTGGCAATGAACTGGTGAAGGATCTTGACATACCGGTCATCATTTATGACCCAACGTGTGTGGACTCGGCAGACCCAATCGCCAAAATCACAGGCATTCCTGAAATTACAAACAAACCGGTAGCCCATCTGCTTAACACAAAGATGGCCGGTATCACATATGCAGAATCCATTGGAAAGAAATATGCAGATCTTAATCTAATCATCGTTCAGCTTGGCGGCGGTATTACACTCGGATTCCACGACCATGGCCGTATTGCTGACTGGGTATATGACGACGAAGGGGCCATGTCACCACAGCGTGCAGGCGCCATTCCGACACGTTATATGGTAGATCTGTGCTATAACAGCGATAAAAGCTATCAGGAAATGAAGATGTTTCTTGCTGGCAAGGCTGGTCTGGCAGCCCATTTTGGCACGCAGGACGTCCGTGACATAGAAAAAATGATTGAAGAAGGCGATGAAAGAGCGGAACTGGTTCTTCAATCTGTCTCCTACAATGTTGCAAAAAGCATAGGTCAGCTTTCAGTTGTCAGGGGTGGAAAGGTAGACCAGATCATTTTGACAGGTGGCATTGCCTACTCTAAGCGTATTACCGACTGGATTGCCGAAAAGGTTGAATTCATTGCGCCGGTTTCTGTCATTCCAGGTGAAAAGGAAATGGAAGCGCTAGCAGCCGGCGGACTGCGCATACTGAAGGGTGAAGAAGCGGTTCAGCCATTCACATTCATGCCCCCAGGCTACAGCTCCATTGAAGAGATTATCAGTAATCCAAATGCCCTGGCAAAGTAATGCACTTCTAAGTTAGACAAAAGCTATAAAACAATTATGAGCCTATAATCGAATCAATCAATTTTGAAAAGGAGGTCTCGAAATGGGACTGGAAAATAAGGTAATCATTACAGCCGCACTGACAGGTGCGATGACACCAAAGGAAATGAATCCAAATATTCCCTTAACACCGGAGGAAATTGCAGAAGACGCATACAAGTGCTGGAAAGCAGGCGCTGCTGTTGTTCACCTGCATATGCGTGATGATGAAGGACTGGGCACAATGGACAAAGAGAAGTTCAAGAAGACAGTTGAGCTGATCAAGGCCAAGCCTGATTGCGATGTAGTTATCAACTGCACAACTTCAGGTGACAACCGTGCATCATACGATGACCGTATGGCGCATCTGCCTTATGTAAAACCTGAAATTGCGTCTTTTGACGCGGGTTCATTCAACTGGATGCCTTTTGGTATTTTTGATAACTCACCTCAGTTCCTTGAGCCACTGGGAAATACGATGAAGGAACATGGCGTAAAGCCTGAGTTTGAAATTTTCGACTCTGGATTTATGAATGTCGTAAAATACTATGCGAAAAAGGGTGTGCTTGAAGCACCATACCACTACCAGTTCGTACTTGGTGTACTGGGCGGCATGGAAGCATCGGTAAAGAACCTTCAATATCTCCATGAAATGCTTCCAGAAGGGGCAACTTGGTCAGCATTTGGTCTGGGCAAGCAGCATATGCCAATCATGTACGCAACCCTGGCCCTGGGCGGACACATTCGCGTTGGCCTGGAAGACAATGTATACTACAGCAAAGGTCAACTGGCATCGAATGTAATGCTGGTTGAAAGAGCTGCACGTGTGATCAATGAGTTTGGCAAAGAGCCTGCGACACCAGAAGAGGCGCGCCAGATCCTAGGTATTAAATAGAAACAGCAGAGTTCAAGTTCAAATAATGACAGCTATGTGCCAGTGCGAATCATCGTACTGGCACGTATACGATTAAAGGAGATGCCATGTATAGAGATTATGAAGCGCTTAAGGCGGCATGCCTGGATACGAATGCGCAAATGAAGCGGATTGTGGTTGCTGGTGCGGCAGATGACCATGCACTTGAAGCCAGCTTTTTGGCACAAGGCCAGGGCTATGTCACACCTGTTCTGGTTGGAGAAACAGACCACATTGAGAGCTTGATAGAAAAATTGGGGTTTTCAGAGGAAAAATATGAAATCGTACACTGCGAAGCAGGACGCAATCCTTCCGAAGTAGCTGTTCAGCTCATTCATGAGGGCCGTGGAGATTTCATTCTTAAAGGAAAGATGGAAACAAAGGATCTTCTAAGACCGATTCTCAACAAGGAAACGGGACTGAACGATCGCGGCTTTATCACACATTTTGGACTCATGCAGGTCAAAGGATACCACAAGCTTCTTGCCATGAGTGACTGCGCAGTCATCCCATACCCGACCTTTGAAGAGAAGGCAAAAATCATAGAAGTTGGTATGGAAGCCCTTAGAAAGCTTGGATACGAAAGACCTGTAGTAGGCGCACTTTGCGCCGTTGAGACAGTCAGCCCGAAAATGCCTGAAACAGGTGATGCAGAACGTCTTCAGAAAATGTCTGATGAAGGGGCTTTTGATAATGGTGTAGTGGTAGGTCCGATTTCTTATGACTTGGCTACGCGAAAAGAATCGGCAGAAATAAAAGGATATGATTCACCCTATGCAGGTGATGTGGATATGCTCCTTGTGCCTCAAATGGTTACAGGAAACGTCATGAGCAAAATTTGGAATGTTGATGAAGAAAACATACTAGCAGGCTGCCTCCTGGGTGCCAATGTGCCGATCGCACTTACATCCAGGAGTGCCAGCATGAATGAAAAGCTCTATTCCATTCTGCTGTGCAGCCTGCTGAGCTAAACACGCCTTAGGCGTTTTCTTCGGGTTTTTCAGCGTATGATTTTACAAGCTTGATGAATTCTTCTGCAAGTGCGGAGTTGTTCTCCTTATTGTAGAGCATGACCACGTTGCCCTTCGCGGAGAATTCATTGAGCGGGATATAGGTGATTTGTGTGTCTGATGACTTTGATTTTGTCATTGAAGTGGGGACAATACTGTAGCCCAGACCAAGAGAAACCTGAAGCATGGCCGAGTCTGTGGTGTTGACATAGATCACATCGATGTTTTTTCTGTTCGTGTAGTTCTCGAGCTCATACATGACCAGCTTGATAAATGGGGGCTGGGAATATGAAGGCAGGAGAAGCGGCAGAGTGTTGACGATTCCAGATATGTTCTCTGTCGAGCTGTCCTTGACGATTGAAGAAGCGACAGCAAGTGAGAAGGGTTCTTCGCCGACTGGAACACGACAGAGCTGTTCTTCATCAGATGCCGCAAATTGATATGTGAAGCCTACATCATAAATGTCATAAAGTATGGCGCTTGGAATCTCTGTAAAATTGTAAGATTCAATTACGAGGGATGTGTCGGGAAAATCATTCTTGAAATGATAGAGCGATTTTTGCAGGACTGGGCTGATGTTGCCCGGTGATACCACTCTTAGAACGCCGGATTGTCCCTTGTTGGCAAACTGTGTTTTCTGGATAATGGTTTCCATGTGTTTAATAAAAAGCTCACATTCTTTGTAGAAGACTTCACCTGCGTCAGTAAGCTCAAGTTGTTTGTTGCTCCGTTCAAAAAGAACGACGCCAAGCTCCTTTTCAAGGGCCATCATTTGACGGCTCAGGGTAGACTGGCTGATGTAGAAATGTCTGGCTGCCTTTGTGACGTTCTTGTATTTTGCAATGTATTGAAAGTGGTGTAGTGTTTCAATATTCATAGATAGAAAACCTCTCGGATTGTTTTGTTTAGTAGAAAATCACTAAATATATTTTACCATATATGGCCTTGGATGAGGTCGAATACATGTGTAAAAATGACTGGAGTTAGGAGGAAAAATTTTGGAGAATTGTGTTATCGTCGCTTACGGCAGATCAGCTGTCGGTAGAGCTTTCAAAGGATCCCTCGCTGGGGTGAATCCAGTAGATTATGGTGCTGAAGTTTTAAAAGGTGTTCTGGAAAAGGTACCGGAACTCGATGCGAAAGAAATTGAAGATGTTATTGTTGGATGTGCAATTCCAGAGGGGACCATGGGCCTGAATCCCGCGCGCAATATCGTTATTCGTGCAGGACTTCCTGACAGTGTGCCTGCACAGACGGTGAACCGCTTCTGTTCATCTGGACTGCAGACCATTGCCATTGGTGCGGCGTCCATTATGAGCGGGATGCAGGATGTTGTCGTTGCAGGCGGTGTGGAGTCCATGACGGCACCGGTTCTTTCAAGCGATCAGAAGTATTTGAATGAATGGCTTCTTAAAAATACGGAGGCTTATGTCTCGATGGGTATGACGGCGGAAAACGTGGCAACCAAATATGGTGTAACACGGGAGCGTATGGAGCAAATGGCCGTTGAGAGCCATGCAAAGGCCGCACAAGCTCTTGAAGATGGGCTGTTCGATCCTGAAATCATCCCTGTGAGAGGTCTGGATCTGGAAGGAAAGGATCTTGTTCTTAAGCGTGATGAAGGTGTGCGTAAAGGAACAAACCTGGACAAGCTTGCCACACTCAAACCTTGCTTTATGGAAGACGGACTTGTGACAGCGGCAACCTCATCACAAATGAGCGATGGTGCAAGCTTCGTTGTGCTCATGTCTGAGTCTAAGGCAAAGGCACTGGGCATTAAACCTGTAGCTCGTTTTGTTTCATATGCGGTTGCAGGTCTTGAACCGGAATACATGGGTATGGGGCCGGTTCATGCCGTAAATAAGCTGATGACAAAAACTGACCTTACAATTGAGGATATGGATGTTATTGAGCTCAATGAGGCATTTGCTGCCCAGGCCATAGCTACAGTAGAAGAACTTGGACTGAATACGGAAATACTCAATCCTAGAGGGGGTGCGCTGGCACTGGGCCATCCACTGGGTGCCACAGGCTCAATTCTTACATGCAAGGCAATCAACTACCTGCAGAACACAGGTGGCAGGTACGGTATGATTACCATGTGCATTGGTGGCGGCATGGGTGCGGCGGGTATTATTGAAGTGTATCCGTCATAGTACTTTTCTATGCGTTTCCCAAGACAATAAAAGCATGACTATTTATAAAAAAAGCGGGCTGTTCTTTTAAACAGTCCGCTTTTGCTGGTTAACCGGAAAATAGGGTTCTACAGGCCGTGTTTCAGTTTGAATGCTTGTGATGTCCACGTTTTGGAGGGACATTGTTAATGATGGGTTCGATGGATGTGCCGCCGGCACGTACCAGTGCATCAGCAACGGCTTCCTTGATGGCCATTGAGGAGTAGGTTGCACCGGATACTGTATCTACATCTGCAGTCTGGGTACGGATGATTTCAGGAATCATGCCGTTGGTTGCCCAGCGGAGCCACTTGCGGTCGTCACGGGTCTGGGTGACCTCAATGGAAGTGATGTATTCGTCCTGGACAGAAACGCTTACAGTCATGTCGCCTCTAAAGCCTGTTCCACTACCGGTATAGACGCCATCCGTGATGCCAAGTGCGTCACCAACCGGCAGGGATGACATATCGAGATCCATATCTTCAACTGTAGAAAGTGCAGTGGTAGAGCTCATGCGCGTAAAATTGTCATAAGCCAGCCAGACAAGTAGAGGAACAATCACAACCAGTACGGCCGCAGTCACAAGTTTCTTTTTTGCTGTATTGACCTCAATCACTTTCAAATCAAGGGTGTGTTCAACCGGACATGCACTGACACAGGACATGCAGTTTATGCACTGCAAAGACCGTACCTGTGTATGGGACTGAATGTCGATTTGCATGGGACAGACCCTGTTGCACAGACCGCAGCTGACACATGTGGACGCCGAACGAACAATGGTGACAGGCCGCAGTGATCCCATCAGTCCGTAGCGTGCGCCTTCGGTACACAGGAACTTGCAGAAGGGACGGTCAACAAAAATGGAAATGAGGAGCATGAGACTTATGATACCCCATCCAATGACAGAAAGGGCGTGTCCTGCAAAGGCAGCGGCCAAATTGACACGCGGGTCCAAATGCATGAGGCTGCTGATTGCAGTGCCGCTTATGAAAAGTGAAATCGCGAGCAGGGCATAACGCAAGGGCGAGAGAGCCTTAGCCAGCTTCATAGGTAGCCTATAGGGTCTGATCTTCAGTTTTTGGCGTAAACGACCAGAAAAATCCTGAAGGGTTCCAAAGGGACAGAGCCAGCCGCAAAAGAGGGGACCGGAGAGGACTGTAACGACGACAAGGAATATTTGAAAAAGCGGTATGCCGCTTATGAGTCCTGTTATGGATATTGCAAGGGCCAGCACCTGTATGAGAAACCGAAGGGGCTGCAAGTGTTTTCGTATATTGGATAGCATGAGTGGTTCTCCTTCTTAATGGGATTTCATTTAAAGATATGTTCTATGATTTTAGCATACATTCAGAGAAATCAGCGCAAAAAAATGATGAAAAGGATATATGCATGTGTGAAGTCAGCAAAATATGGAATGAATAAGTTAAATAGTTTACAGTTTCTGGTGTAATATTATTAGAAATTGTGTATAATAATTTTAGTGAATGTATGAAAATAGTACTAGACAAGTGACCCACTGCATTAATGTGCAATGAGGAATGTTAGCGTCTACAAAATGTTGTAATTACAATGTTTTACGATTGTGTACAGAAACTATTCATGGATTATACTTCCAATGAATGCAGTAATATGATATTAATATATAGGACTTATTATCTATATAACACCAATTTGCTACACAATAAATAGAAGTCAGGTGGCAGATGATGCTGCTTATCTGGAGGTCATCATGTTTGAACGTTTTCAATTTGTGATACTCACAACCGTGCTTTTTTCGATTACCGCCTATATGGTGCAATCGCTCAGGTTCATAAGTGATATTGAGAAGTCTCCTAGAATGGAGACACATAAGTTTATAGAGCGCGTGATGCACATGTCCTTTTCGGTTGTCTTAGGGGCTGCGGCCATTTTGACAAAAGGGGTTGTGATGCAGTCAATCTTGGGTGACAAGGCCTTTGCACAATCCGCTTATACGGTTGCTCTGGTGATTTTGCTTGTCATTTTTGCAATCACAATTTTTGCATTTATAAAAAGGCATCGCTTTTGGAACTTCATCTCAAAGAAGTGGATATTTCCTGGAAGTCTGGTCCTGATTGCCATTGTGTTTCCGCTTGAAATATACAGGCAGATATACTTTTTGCTCATCCTGGTACTGGCTGTCGTCATTCTTAAGTTCAATATAAAGGCCTTTAAGCACAGGCAGCTTAGAAACAATCTTGGACTTTACTTCATCACCTTTGGCTATTTGGGAATTCTTTTGAGTTCCACATTGTCCACCAATTATCTGGAAACGTATTTCAATACATTCAGTCTGTCAATCATGTCTTTTCTTATGCTGGGCTTCTTCGTCTTTTTCACAACGCTCTTCATTGAGAAAATCGATGAAAGTGCCCTAACCCTTGAAAATATGGATATGATCATTCATGACAAGGATGAAGCCCTACACCGAATGGCACTCTATGATGAACTGACGGGCATCCCCAATCGTACGGCATTCGAGAGAGATCTGGCATGCTATAGTCAGCCTACCTATGTCGGCCTTTTCAATGTGCATGGTTTTATGAACTACAATAAGTTATTTGGCTTTGACAGAGGCGACAGAATTCTTGAGGAGTTGGCTGAGACGCTTGTCTATATCAATTCAGAGAATGCGAGTGTCTACAGATATTACTCCGACAAATTTCTTATCATCTTCCCGCTGGATTCTAAGAAACATGTCGTGAAAACACTCAAGCGAATCTATACGACGTTGGAATCAACGAACTTTCATGGAATAACCCTCCAGGCCTATACGGGAATTGCCCTTTACGACAGGACGGAAATACAGTCGGGAACCTCTGCGGTGCTGACTGCGCTTGAAATCGCATCCTCCATCGCCAAGAGGAGTGAGTCATCAATCTATGAGTACGCTCAGAAGGATAACCTGACCCACAACAAGAAAATCGATATAGAGCTGAAACTGAAAAGGGCGATAAACGACAAGAGCTTCGAAGTGTATTACCAGCCTCAGGTGGATGTGAAATCAAGAGAGATAAAGTCTTTTGAGGCATTGATCAGGTGGAAGTCTGGCGAAGTTTATATTTCTCCGGGAGAGTTCATACCACTGGCTGAATCAAAAGGGCTTATGGCGCCTATTACGCGTATTGTGGTCGAAAAGGTCTTTATGGATTCAGTCAATGAACCGTATTTTAAAAACCGAAGAATATCCATCAACCTGTCTGCGGACCAGCTGGTAAGCAACGCCTTTGTGAAGTTTGTAAAAGACAGAATGGAATATTATAGACTCAATCCGAAGAATATTGTATTTGAAATTACGGAAACCAGTCTTTTCAATGATATGGAACGTGTCAATCAGACCCTGAAGGCCATTAAGAAAATGGGTTTTGAGCTTTCACTCGATGATTTTGGGCATGGATTTTCATCCTTATTCCGCTTTTCACGATTGGATATCGATGAAATCAAGTTCGATAAATCCTTTGTGGAGGATATAGAAAATATCAAGACCTATAGCACCATGCAGAAGACAGCCGAGCTCTTCAAGGTCTTCAATATGCGTATTGTTGTAGAAGGCGTTGAGACAGAAGCTCAGTTAAAGGCCGTTGAAAGCATGGATGTAGATATGATACAAGGGTATTATTTTGCAAAGCCTGCGCCGCTGAGCCAACTAAGAGATACATATAATTGAAGTGAATCAGTATAATAGAAAGTCCCATGAAGAAGCTGTACAAGACAGCTGTTCATGGGACCTTTTTTTAAATAAGAACAATCACGGGTTCAGTATATAAATCAGGACAGAAATGGTCAGTGCGCTCAGAAGTGTTGAAAGGAAGATGGTCTGAGAGGCATAGTCTGCATCGCCATCAAATTCAATTGCCATGAGAAGACTGTTTACTGCTGTTGGGGTTGCTGCTCCAATCACCATAACCTGGGCTGAAATGGGGTCAAGCTTCATAAGAATTGCGAGACCAAAGGCGATGATGGGTGAAACAATCAGGCGTACAGCATTCCCCAGATATACTGTCGTGTCACCAAACTCAAACTTGGTTTCTGCAAGCTGGGCACCAAGGGTGAAAAGTGCCATAGGTACCACAGCTTTGGAGAAATACGTAACCGGCTCAAGAATCATTGTTGGGACGGTTATGTTAAAGAGTTTGCAGATTGCTGCAAGTAGAATCATGTAAATTGTAGGTATTTTGAAAATGCTCTGAAAGGCCTGCTTAAATGTATACTTGCCACTGCTGGCATTGTAGAGTCCGAAAGTATACATAAGAATTGTCGAGGTTGTCATGGCAATCATATGCACTGACATGGCATAAGTACTGTTAGCGCCAGCGAATATGAGTGATATGAGCGGAATACCGAAGTTTCCGGTATTGCGAAGCGTCACCGAGTTGATAAAGGACTTCTCACGTACACGTGACATTTTTAGAACACGTGCAATACCCGTTCCGAAGAAGGTGAGGACGAAAAACAGGGCTGCGGTGAAGAACACAATGGTTGAAATCAGAGATTTGCTGAGTGTGCTGGAATAAAGATTCAGGAATACGAGGGCTGGCAGCAGCACATAAATCTGAACCTTTGAAAATGAGGCAATGTGCAGCTTGAACTTCTTTTGAAGCAGAAATCCCATTCCGACCATAATGAATATTGGAAGTATGATATTCGTGAATATATAAATGAAATTGGACATATGTCTTTCTCCTTTCTTATGACCGCTTAATCTTTAGGAATACGAAACAAATAGAGTGGTAATTGGTGTTAATTATAACATTAAATAATATGATTGTAATAATAAACGTTTAGGAAATCGTTCGCAAGATATGGGATTAATTAAGTTATTGTGTCTATAAGGCATGATGCCCAGGCACCAAAAAAGACTCTTTGTAGCGTATTTGTGAAGCCAATGTGTGGAATTGAGGTATAAATAACTATATGAATGGTAAGTGGTTTGATTTATCTAACAAGGAGGAAGAAGAATGACAAAGCGCAGAAAATATGGATATGCGTCTTGGATGCTCCTGATAATGATGTTCATAATGCTGCTGACAGGGTGCTCAGGGGGATCGGCGCCAGATCAGGAACCTGTTCAGACTGATGGGCAGGAGAGCTCCGAGACAGGAACACCTGAAAGTTATGCTGTAAGCGGACTGGTGTTTGAAGACGCCAATGGAAATGGACAGCTTGACAGTGGTGAAGCCGGTCTTGGAAATATCACAATACGTATTGAAGGCATGTCGGCAGTAACTTCAGGTGAGGGGACCTACAGCCTAGGCACCCAAGAAGGGCATGTAGCTCTTGAAGTGGATGAGGCAACTATTCCCGAGTATTTAACACTTACTACAGGAAATGACACTCAGTCATTGAATGTGGACAGGGACACACAAGCTGCGCCCATCGGTTATATGAGAACAGGAACTGAGGGAGACGCCTATGCTTTCGGATCTTTTGTCAACAATCCATCCCGGTTTGACAACTACTATTATGAACTGGTTATGGAAAATGCAGGACAAATGGAAAATCGCATGAAGATTTGGGTGATCGGCAACAGTATGAAAGCAGAAGCCCAGGGAACCATCACCTACTATAATCACATGAATGGTACAATGGGCGTGTATACGGCACAGTCCAATCAGGTCATTGTCACACCGATCATGGAAATGATGTATATGCCGAATCCTTTTACGTTTGTAGATGAGCTGGATCCGGCAACCTTTGACGAAGTCATGTATAGAGGTGAGGAGTCCTTCGATGGAAAAACGGTAATGGTCTTTGAAAACACAGCACCTGGATTTGAAGCAAGATACTATGTCTGGAAAGACTATAATCTAATTATCAAAATGGAAGCTAAGAGCGCGGGCTATCAGACAAGTTTTTACTTCAAGGACCTGGCCTTTGATGTCGTGGAAGAGGGAGATATCACCTATCCGCCAGGGGCAGAGGTCATGGACTTGAGTGGTCAGTAATATTTAAAGGATTAGTGAAGATTTCGCTAGAAGCTTCACCTATAACAAAAAGAAGAAAAGGAATACCTACAGACTGCAGAAAAACGCCAAAATGCTGCGTCGCTGGAAAAATCCGCTCTAATTACGTACGCTTGTACGCACATTGAGCGGATTTTTTCCACGATTATGGACAAATTCTCATATTCTTGCATATGCAGGACTTAATTGGTGTACAATGGTCATAGCAACAAGAATAGATGGATTTACGGAGGTTGGTGTGAATTACTTTCTAGAAAAATGGGGATATTCTGATACACTTCCAGTCGATATAAAAGCGACGTATCTGATCAACATACTTTCCATGTGCATCATGTATGTCTATTCCCCTGTTTACTTCTTTGTATTTGAAAACAAGAGTTTGAGCGTGGCATCTTTTTTTGTCGGGTGCTCTTTGCTTGGGGTGTTTGTGCTTCTTAAAATGGAGCGGCACTTTCTGGCTAAGAACATGCTGGTCATCATATTGCTAATTCAAACAGCAATTATGTCAACCCTTTGGCTCGACAAGGACAGCGGTATGAATTATTTCTTCTTTACCTTTACGCCAGCGTCATTTGTGCTCTATGATATTAAAGTTTTCCTTGAAAAGAAAATTATCATTGCCATTAATATTGCTTCCAGTACTTTGCTTGTCATCTCTGAAATCATAACGGTTGAACCCTTTGTTCAGACAAGCGCAGGCGTTCTGACAGCCATTCGGAGCAGCTGCATTCTCGTCACGCTGGGTGTGATTCTCTACGTCTACAGTTTTTTTATCAACGACCTGGAGCTACTTCATGCTAAGCTGCGGCAAAAGGCAAATACCGATGAACTTACGGGACTTGGTAACAGAAGGGTGCTTTTCGAAGCTGGAAGGCGCATTTTTGCACGAGGCGACAAACAGCAATTTGCACTCCTTATTTTTGATATTGACAGGTTTAAGGCCGTAAACGATACCTATGGGCATCCTGCTGGGGATGAGGTCTTAAAGACCTTGTCAGGGCTTGTAACTGGAAGTATCAGCCGTTCCGATATTATCACACGCTTTGGCGGAGAGGAGTTTGCAGTCATTTTAAGAAATGTTGTGGACGCAGAGGCCCTTGAAGTGGCACAGCGGCTGAGACAGACTGTTGAAGCCCAGGAAATCAAGACACAGGATGGCCGCTTGATTAAGATTACCATCAGCATTGGACTCACATGCTATTCAGATGAGTTGCAGAGTTTCGATGAGATGATAAGACGTTCAGATATTGCTCTGTACAGAGCCAAGGACAGCGGAAGAAATAAGGTTGTTGTTTATGAATAGGAAATGCATTCAGGTTTAACAAAGGCGGAGGTGTATCGAATGAAACTTGTTTGTCTTGGAGACAGTCTAACTGAGGGGTATGACATTGATTTGAGCAAGGCGTGGTGCAATAGGCTCGCGGGAAGTGCTGAGATTTCTGTTGTGAATGCAGGTATATCCGGCGATACGACAGGTGGAATGCTGGCAAGATTCATGCATGATGTGGTTGCGCAAAAGCCAAGCCATGTTTTCATAATGGGAGGCACCAATGACGTCTACCTAGGTGTGCGCAACAAGGACATTCTGGCAAATATTTATGCCATGGTCCATCAGGCGAAATTTCATAACATTGCCTTCATAGTCGGCATTCCGACACGCGCTTATGTGGACCAGTCGCAAATCGACGTCTACCGGGAAGAACTCATCCATTTCTGCAAGGACCACGATTATCGCTATATCGATATGGGGACTACGCTGGAACATTCTGATTTTCTAGCGGATGGCGTGCATCCCAATCTATCAGGCCACGACAAAATGTATGAGACAATACGCGTAAAGCTGGTGGCGTTTCTATAAAATCAATTTGAAAAACGCAAATGGAAAAACATAACAGTTGAGAATGCGACTTTGAAGTACTAAAATGAGAATAGTGACGAAAAGGTTGGGTAAACCTTATATAGATAAAATTGAAGGGTAGTTTAAGCAGGGAGGCACCTCATGGATCAGAAGAATTTACCGTATGGTGAATTGGCGATAATTGCAATGAAAAGCTGTTCGGAAATTTCCGGACCGATTGACAAGAAGCTTTCATCAACGAGAGACAAGGATTCACACCTCATTAAAGTGGACGAAGTCAGATTTTCAAATGGCGAAGGCAAGGTCGTCATCAAGGAATCTATTCGCGGAAAAGATGTTTACATACTGTGTGATGTTGGCAACTATGGCTGTACATACAAGATGTTTGGTTTTGAAAACCATATGAGTCCAGATGACCACCTTCAGGACATCAAGCGTGTGCTGTCGGCAATTGCAGGTAAGGCAAGACGTATAACCCTTATCATGCCGCTTCTTTATGCATCGCGTCAGCATAGAAGAAAGGGACGTGAATCCCTTGACTGTGCATTGGCACTGCAGGAAATTGAAAGACTGGGCGTTAAGGATATCATCACATTTGATGCCCATGACCCAACAATTCAAAATGCTGTACCGCTGATTTCCTTTGAAAATCTGCATCCGAGCTATAAAATCATCAAGGCGCTACTGACGGAAGAAGAGCACATGATTGTCAACGCAGAGAACTTTGTTGTCATTTCCCCTGACACGGGCGCCATGGACAGAGCACTCTACTACTCAAGCAATCTGGGCGTGGATACGGGTCTCTTCTACAAGCGAAGAGACCATTCCAAGATCGTTGACGGCAAGAATCCAATTGTTCAGCATGATTACCTGGGCAGAGATGTCAAGGGCTGCAATGTTCTGATTGTCGATGATATGATTGCTTCTGGCCAGTCGGTCTTCGATATCTGTGAAGAACTGAAAAAACGTGGTGCCAACAAGGTCTTTGTAGCTGTGACCTTTGCACTTTTCACAAGTGGACCGGAGAAATTTGACAAGTATTTTGAAGAGGGTCTTCTAGACCGTGTATATGCGACAAATCTGTCGTATGTACCTGAAGAAATCAAGGCACGTGACTGGTACAGCGAAGTGGATATGTCAGGCTTCTATGCAAATGTGATTGAGACGCTGACATCAGATTCATCGGTCGCACCGCTGCTGGATTCAACGCAGCTGATTAGAAAGCTTGTTGATAAGATCAACAACGATGAGGAAATTCTCTAAGCTTCTCGGTTGATAATTAAATCGTTACAAAAGGATGCCGTATGGGCAGTGTGGATGGATGACACTGTTCATGCGGCCTTTTATTGTCAAATAATTTCCTTTGTTATTTCAGGGAATTTGTTTATGATAGTAGGTAAGAATTAGATTTGAAATGGAGGGAAGGCCATGAGAATTAACAGCATCAAATTCAGAATTCCCCTATACATATCCATCTTTGCCTTTGCATGCGTTATTATTACAGGCATGATATTTCAAGTCATCTTCCGCGATAAGCTAGAAGAGAACATTGAGAATAAGAACATGATTATTTCTCAAATGATATCAAGCGAGCTGAAGCTGTATATTGAAAACGCCAAGTCAACCGTTGTGACTGCTGCCAACTTTTCGACACAGAGCAATGGAAACCTCAATAAGATTGAGGATGAGATTTTCAGGATTTACGACAATTTCGAATACTTTGACCTGATCTATTTTATGAACAACAGTGCCAAGATGGTGTTTTCAAAGCCACCGAATGACGTTGTCCAAAATAGGGTTTATACCGACAGGGACTATTACTGGGAAATAACCCATGAAAAGAAGCCTTCAGTTATGAGCTCACTCCTGATCAGCAGTGTTTTGGGGCAACCCCATTTCATTATAGCTGCGCCGGTGAAGGATGGCTATGATTCCATAATCGGACTTATTGGAGCAGGCCTGCCTCTGGCAAATCTTCAAAACGTGCTTGGGGACGCAGTTTCTGACTTTGATGGACGCATATGGATTACGGACGAGCAGGGCAGTCTGGTCATTCATCCGGACTATGTCATGTCCGATCACCTTGTGTCGGCAGACTCCCTTGGAATACGGACGCTTTCAGATGGCAAGATTTTCAGCGAAATCATCCAGGACAGAAGAGACCGTAATCTCAAGTACAGCAACAATCATGGTGAAAACTATGGGGCCATGTCCTTTGTTGATGACTATAACTGGGTTGTTGTGGTCGAACAGAACAAGAGCGTCATCAATAAGGAAATAGACGAGTCCATGAAGCAGCTCGTCCTTGTGGAAATGATTGCCCTTGCTTTTGCAATTATGATCGGCTTCTTTATAGCACGTTGGATTACAACACCTATAGACAAGCTGGTTACAAAAGTGCGCAAGCTGCCGCGCGATATTCAAGCAGGAAAGAAGATTGTGCCAGTGGTCATTGACCAGCAGTCGGACGAAGTTGCTGAACTGAGTGCAGCCTTTTCTGTCATGAGTTCTCAGCTGCAGACAAATATCAATGAGCTTGAGAATACCTTGCGCAGGGAAAGTGAGACGCAGCAATATCTGAATGACATTCTGCGCAGTGTTGTCAGCGGTATAATTGTTGCAAACGCCCAGGACAAGGTGACCATGATGAACAGTCAGGCCCTTCAGCTGACCGGATTTGACAAAACATCCAGGGCACCCGAGAACATTTATGATCTATTGCGGCTGCTTGGTATCTCACTGAATGAGAACCTGCTCGAACGCAGAAGTGAGAACCTGCCGGATACGCGTCTTGAAACAGAAATGTCCAGCGTTGATGGGCGACAGATTATTATCAGTTACTCCTGTTCCCCTGTAAAAGACAAAAAAGGTCATTATCTGGGATTCATCTTCCAGTTCAGAGACATTACGCGGGTTAAGAAGATAGAGGAAGAACTTCGCAGGGACGACCGAATTCATACAATGGGTGAACTCTCTGCTTCAATCATCCATGACTTGGGGAATCCCCTGGCTGGTATGGCAAACCTGATTGAGGTCTTAAAGGACAATGAAATCGACGCGGCGTCCAAGGAGCAGGTGCTCGATATTTTAAAAGAGGAAGTCAATGACCTGAACGTTCTTGTAATCAACTTCCTGGACTTTGCAAAGAAGGGGTCTGAAGAGCGTCATCCTACTGACCTCTTGTCCCTGCTTTACAGTGTGGGTCAGCTTTATGACAAGGAGCTCAAAAAGAAAGACATAGAGCTTGTTATCAATGGGTCCAGCGATGCCTGCATCGTCAATATCAATTCAAGGTCCATAAAACAGGTCATTATCAATATTATCAAGAATGCAGTCGAGGCCATTGAAGGCAGAGGGGTTATCGAGTGCAGCCTGATTTGTGACGCTGATGAGGTCATCCTTAAAATAAGTGATTCTGGAAAAGGCATGAGCTCAGAGACAAAAGAAAAACTCTTCTATCCCTTCTATACCACGAAAAAGGAAGGTACGGGGCTGGGACTCTTTATTGCATATACGGCACTTAAGGAAAACAACTGCAAAATCGAAGTTGAGTCAGAAGTTAACGTTGGAACAACATTTGAGCTAACATTTCAAAAAGGATTGAAGCGATGAGAGTATTAGTTGTTGATGATGAAAAAAGCATACGCCTTTCCCTCTATATGAGTATTAAAAAACTAGGCGTTGAGGTAGATGAAGCTGCTGACGGTCTTGAGGCTGTGCGCAGGTTCAGAGAAAAAAAATACAGCATTGTGCTGCTGGATATCAAAATGCCCAACATGGACGGTATTGAAGCCCTCAAGCAAATGCGGCAGATCAGTAAAAGCAGCACAATTATCATGATGACCCATCTGAGCGAGGTGCGGCTGGCTGTTGAAGCCATGAAAGCCGGTGCTTCTGAGTATTTCACAAAGCCATTTTCAATTGAGGAAATGACAGAAATCGTTAAGGAGACCATGGCCCTGCATCACGATGCAGATGACATGTCAGATGACAAAATTATGATTGGTCACTCAGAGGCAATAAATGCCATCTATAAGAAAGTCGATAAAATCAGTGAAGTCAAAGTGAAAACGTCCATTTTGGTATATGGTGAGAGCGGTACCGGCAAAGAAATGGTCGCTCGAATGATTTCTGACAAATGTGCGAGCGGAAAGCCCTATGTGGCGATTAACTGTGCAGCTATTCCCGTACACCTTCAGGAAAGTGAACTCTTTGGTCATGAACGTGGGGCCTTTTCCGACGCCAAGGAGAAAAGAATTGGTCTATTTGAGCATGCTATGGACGGGGTCATGTTTCTTGACGAAATAGGAGAGATGAGTCTGGATTTACAGGCCAAGCTCCTGCGTGTCATTCAGGAGAGACAGTTCAGGCGCATAGGTGGAAATCAGGTGATTGAATTCAATGCCCTGCTCGTCGCGGCAACAAATAAGGACCTCAAGGAAGAAGTTGAAAAGGGTAATTTCAGAAAGGACCTTTATTACAGGTTGAACATCATTCCAATAACCATTCCGCCGCTTCGGGAACGCCGAATGGACCTGGATGACCTGATCAAGCATTTCATTTCACATTTCAACAGGGTCTTTGGAAAGACAGTAAAGTCTGTGTCGCCGGAGCTCATGCAGCACTTTGTTGAGTACGATTGGCCGGGGAATGTCCGGGAACTTAAAAATATCATCGAGCGTCTGATGATTTTCTCGGAGTCAGATGAGCTGACCAGTGTGGAGCTGCCCTACGAGCTTACCGACACTTCACACAAGGACTCGGAATATACAGAGCTTGAACGTGCAGAGCAGGAGGCAGTACTGCGGGCCTTGTCTGAATATGGCTGGAACATTACACGTGCTGCAGAAAGTCTTAACATTTCGCGACTTACGCTCAGAAGAAAGATTGACAAGTACGGACTGAAAAAATAGATGAAGACTTTAAGTGAAACAAAAGCGGTAACTTTATTATCACACAGTGGTAACAAAGTTACCGCTTTTTTATGTTCTTCCATAATGGACGTTGAAAACGCTTGCCTCAAGGCTGTTAAAAAAATGGCACGGCATTTGCGTATTACATAGACAAGCTTAGTCGTAAGGAGGAATAATATGAATTTATCACTTGAAGGACTAAAGGTACTTGACTTAACGCGAGTGCTGGCAGGTCCATACTGCACAATGGTGCTAGCCGATCTTGGCGCAGATGTTATTAAAATTGAGGCACCGGTAAAAGGCGATGACTCTAGACAATTTGGTCCTTATATTGAGGGCGAGAGTGCTTATTTCATGAGCATCAACAGAAATAAGCGTTCTATGACACTGAATTTGAAAAAAGAGTCAGCCAAAAAATTGTTTCTTGAAATGGTCAAGGAAGTTGATGTAGTTGTTGAGAACTACCGTCCAGGCACTATGGAAAAACTGGGTATTGGCTATGATGTGATTTCTCAGGTAAATCCTAAAATCATCTATGCCGCAAGTTCTGGTTTTGGTCACAGCGGTCCATACAGTACACGCCCTGCATATGATGGCGTTGTTCAGGCTATGGGCGGCATTATGAGCATCACAGGTCAAAAAGGCGGAAAGCCGACACGTGTTGGACCTTCTGTAGGCGATATTACTGCAGGCCTGTTTACGGCCATTGGTATTTTAGCCGCTGTAAACCACAGAAATGCAACAGGTGAAGGTCAGAAGGTTGATGTGGCGATGCTGGATTGTCAGGTGGCCATTCTAGAAAATGCTCTGGCACGTTTCTTTGCAACAGGTGTTTCGCCAAAACCAGCAGGCAATAGACACTCATCAATCGTACCATTTGAGCCATTCGACACAAGCGATGGCGAAATTATGGTAGCGGTGGGCAACGACAACCTATGGAAAAAATTCTGTGCTGAAATGGAACTTGGACATCTGACAGAGGATCCAAGATTTGTTACAAATCCAGATCGCTCAGACAACTACGACGAACTGCGTCCGCTGATTGCGGAGGCAATGTCGCAGGATTCTACAATGGGTCTTTATGAAAGACTGACAAAGGCTGGAATCCCATGTGGTCCAATCAATAATATTGAAATGATTACCAAGGATGAACAAGTCGCTTCTCGAGAAATGATAGTGGATGTCGATCATCCTGTTGCTGGAAAAACAAGCATCCCTGGAATCCCAATCAAAATGAGCAAGACAATGGGCTCAATTCGTAAGGCTGCACCTCTGCTAGGTGAGAATACAGATGAAATTCTGGCAGAGCTACTTGGTTATGATGCTGATAAGATTTCCAAACTTAAGGATGAGGAATTATTTTAGGAGGATATTATGGAAATATATGGTCTTGGCATAGTTGCACTCTGCATGTATCTCGGATCGCTGATTGGCTACTCAATCGGTGGCGCTCTAGGAATATCAGGTAATGTAGGTGGCGTAGGCTTTGCCATGTTGATTCTGGTGCTTATAAGTAACCATGTTGAACAAAAATCCGGTGGTTTTGCTGAAAGAACACAAAAAGGCATCCTGCTTTTAAGTGCTCTGTACATACCAATTGTTGTTGCGATGGCAGCCAGACAGAATGTTGTCGCAGCCTTCAGCGGTGGAGCGGTAGCTTTCCTTGCAGGTGGTATTTCAACGATTGGCGCGATGTTCCTTGTACCTGTGATTGGTAAACTCGGTAAGAAGGAAGAGCTTATAGCTGAGGAGGAAAATGCATAATGATTGAGATTTTAACAACGATATTTTCAAAATATGCTCTAGTTGGAGCGCTTGGCACTGTAGCACTTATTATGTTGTTCTCATACGGCGTGGCAAATGCAATGGGACAAAAGCGAATGGGATCTGCAATCGCAATTGTCATTGCACTGGCACTGGCCTATATTGCCGGCAAGGTGACTGGTGGCAAAGCGGGCATCTCCGATGTGGCTTACTTCTCTGGTTTTGGCCTGCTTGGCGGTTCAATGCTTAGAGACTACGCGATTGTATCTACTGCTTTTGGCGTTAAACTTGACAATCTTAAAAAAGCTGGACTTCCAGGCATTGTAGCCCTTCTGGTCGGCGTACTCTTCTCCTTCCTCGTAGGCGCGGCAGTGGCAATTGGACTGGGTTATACAAATCCTGTAGATGTTGCGACAATTGGTGGTGGCGCAGTAACATTCATCGTTGGACCTGTTACAGGTACAGCCCTCGGTGCAAGTTCTGAGGTTATCGCACTATCCATTGCTGCAGGTGTTGTCAAATCAGTTCTGACGATGATTATCACACCACTGATTGCTTCTAAGATTAAGCTCGACAACCCTACAGCGGCAATGGTATATGGTGGACTCATCGGAACGACAAGTGGTGTTGCCGGTGGACTGGCAGCAACAGATGCAAAACTGGTTCCTTACGGCGCTATGACGGCAACCTTCTACACGGGTTTAGGCAGCCTTCTGTGTCCGTCCCTTGGATTCATGATTGTAAATATGCTGATGTAATCATTTGGATGGCCGGTCGAAGTTGAGATTGGCCATCCTTTACAGTGTTAAAGGAGGCGTTAATTTTGAGTGACAAACTAAATTTGCTTCAAGAAAAGAGAAATAAGATTGAAGCAGCAGGCGGAGTCAAGCGTGTTGAAAAACAGCATAAAATCGGCAAGCTGACAGCCCGAGAAAGACTGAACCTGCTCTTTGATGAGGGGTCATTTGTAGAGCTGGATGCCTTTGTAAAGCACCGGTGTACAAACTTCGGCATGGAAAAAATGGACGCACCGGCTGACGGTGTTGTGACAGGCTATGGCCAGGTGGACGGCCGCATCGTATACGCATTTGCACAGGACTTTACCGTCGTCGGCGGGTCACTGGGTGAAATGCACGCCGCGAAAATCTGCAAGGTTCTGGACAATGCGCTTAAGGTAGGCGCACCTGTGGTGGGTCTCAATGACTCCGGGGGTGCCCGCATCCAGGAAGGTATAGATGCCCTGGCTGGCTACGGCGACATATTCTTCAGAAACACCATGGCTTCAGGCGTGATTCCGCAAATCACTGCAATCATGGGGCCGTGTGCAGGTGGCGCGGTCTATTCACCCGCCCTCAACGATTTCATTTTCATGGTGGACAAGACATCACAAATGTTCATCACAGGCCCGCAGGTCATCAAGACGGTGACTGGCGAAGAGGTTTCAGCAGAAGCCCTTGGCGGTGCCATGACCCACAACCAGACATCCGGTGTGGCCCAGTACATCGCTTCGACAGATGAAGAATGCATCCTGCAGATCAGAAGACTGCTCAGCTTCCTGCCGTCCAACAACATGGAAACTGCACCAGTCTATGATACGGCAGACGACATAAACAAGCGCATTGATGCGCTGAACACAATCATTCCACCAAATCCCAACAAGCCTTATGATATGAAGGATATCATTGAAGCCCTTGTGGATGCGGGTGATTTTCTGGAGTACCAGCCATACTTTGCAAAGAATATCCTTACAGGCTTTGCCCGCCTTGGTGGAAAATCTGTGGGTATTATCGCAAACCAGCCCAAGGTGCTTGCAGGGTGTATGGACCTCAACACAGGCGATAAGACAGCGCGTTTCATCAGAACATGCGACGCCTTCAACATCCCCATACTGACACTGGTGGACACACCGGGCTTTCTGCCGGGCACAACCCAGGAATATGGCGGCATTATCCGTCATGGGGCAAAAATACTCTATGCCTACAGTGAGGCGACAGTGCCTCTGGTAACACTGATTGTACGCAAGGCATACGGCGGCGCCTACATCGCCATGTCCTCCAAGCACCTTGGCTCGGATATGGTCCTTGCATGGCCTTCGGCAGAGATTGCCGTAATGGGTCCGCAGGGGGCGGCAAACATCATCTTCCGCAAGGACATTGCAGACGCAGATAACCCTGCAGCAGTACGCCAGCAGAAGGTTGACGCGTACACGGCTGAGTTTGCAACACCTTACAAGGCAGCCGAGCGCGGGTATGTGGATGATGTCATCGAACCTGCACAGACACGGCCAAGACTGATTGCGGCATTTGACATGCTTGCAGGAAAGCGTGAAGACAGACCTGCCAAGAAGCACGGCAACATTCCGCTGTAAATGAGAAAGTCTCTTTATAAATGGAAAATCTTTTAAAGAGGAAGAGGTGAGACCATGGATTTAATGACAAGGTTCGCAGATCCGACATTGATACAGCAAATGACCACAGGTGAGAAAGTCTACGCATCGCTGTTTACGACAGCACTGGGCATGCTGATTACCTTCTGTGCCCTGATTGTTCTTTGGGGGCTGACAGCCTTCTACTCAAAGCTGGTTCAGAATGCAGAGGCCAAGCGTGCTGAGAGCGCCCTGATACCGTCAAAGCCACTGGAAAAAGCAGCGCCATCAGCGCCTGTTTTGGTTCAGGAGGATGAAGAAGAACTTGTAGCAGTCATTTCAGCGGCTATTGCAGCCACACTGGGCACATCGGTGCAAAACATTGTGGTTAGAAATATTGTGCGTGTTCCAGATCAGACACCTGCCTGGGGTCAATCTGGCCGTGTGAATCAGATGAACGCACGTTTCTAGGAAAGAGGAAATAGTATATTCGGGATGATTAGCTTAGACGAATCAAACACGCTGGTCATGACTCAAAAAATCTGATGTTGAGAACTTTCGGAGGATGGATGATGAAGAAATATAACATAAGTGTAAATGGCAAGACCTATGAAGTAGATGTAGAAGAAATCGGCGGCGCGGCAAGTGCACCCGTAGCAAGACCTGTAGCAGCGCCTCGCACACCAGCGCCAGCGCCTGCAGCGGCACCTAAGGCAGCACCAGCACCTGCAGCACCGGCGCCATCAGCTGCACCAGCAGGCGGCAGCACAGTTTCGGCTCCAATGCCTGGTACAGTTCTTGACATCAAAGTTGCTGCTGGAGATTCGGTTGCAGAAGGTCAGGTGCTTCTTGTTCTTGAAGCAATGAAAATGGAAAATGAAATCATGGCACCTACAGGCGGTAAAGTTGTAAGTGTTAATGTCAACAAAGGCGCATCTGTAAACTCTGGAGACGTTATGATTGTCATATCATAACAAATGAAAGGAGCGAAACAGATGATTCAAGCAATAATAGACTTTTGGGGGTCGACTGGTTTCAGTGCTCTGTACGAAAACATGCTGTGGGGCAACGTGCTGATGATTGCAGTATCCTGCGTCCTACTGTATCTGGCAATCGCAAAGGGATTTGAGCCCCTGCTACTTATACCGATCGCATTCGGTATGCTGCTGACCAACCTGCCGCTTGCGGGTCTGATGGCAAACCCGACGTCGCACCTTGGTGCTATCCATGAGTCGGCTCACGGTTTTTCCAAAATCGTTGTGGACCCTGAAATAATGAAAAACATGCCTGACCTGGCGCTTTCCATAAGCGAGCCGGGCGGTCTTCTCTACTACCTCTACCAAGGTGATGCGCTGGGGATCTTCCCGCCAATCATCTTCATGGGCGTTGGCGCGATGACAGACTTCGGTCCACTGATCGCCAACCCAAGATCTCTGCTGCTGGGTGCAGCGGCACAGTTCGGTATCTTTACAACATTTATCGGCGCAATCGCTTCTGGTCTGTTCAACGCACAGGAAGCAGCGTCAATCGGTATCATCGGTGGTGCTGACGGTCCTACTGCAATCTTCCTAACATCCAAGCTTGCACCGCACCTTCTTGGCCCAATCGCCGTAGCGGCATACTCATACATGGCGCTAGTACCGGTAATCCAGCCACCAATCATGAAAGCACTTACGACTAAAGAAGAGCGTATGATCAAGATGGACCAGCTTCGTCCTGTATCAAAGCTTGAAAAAATGCTCTTCCCAATCCTTGTAACAATCCTTGTTACACTGATTGTACCGCCAGCGGGTACCCTGGTAGGCATGCTGATGCTGGGTAACCTCTTCAAGGAATCTGGTATGGTAGCACGTCTTGAAGATACAGCTAAGAATGCCCTGATCAACATCATCACAATCTTCCTGGGTCTTTCTGTTGGCGCGACAGCAACAGCAGAACAGTTCCTTAAGATTGAGACACTGGCAATCATCTGCCTGGGTGTCATCGCATTCGGTATTGGAACAGGCGCAGGCGTACTGCTTGCAAAAGTCATGAACAAGCTCTCAGGTGGTAAAATCAATCCGTTGATCGGTTCGGCAGGCGTATCTGCAGTACCGATGGCAGCCCGTGTATCACAGGTTGTGGGTCAGAAAGAGAACCCATCCAACTTCCTGCTCATGCATGCCATGGGACCAAACGTTGCCGGTGTTATCGGCTCGGCGGTTTCCGCAGGCGTTCTGCTTTCACTATTTGGTTAATCCAGATTTAAAGTGAGCTGGCTGTTCAAGGCAAATATCAATATGATAGACCTCTAGTTTGTATACACACACATATGAAATCCCTATGGGAGAAACCCGGCTGAACATGCGTCTGTCATCCTATCGACTTTGTCGATAACCTGACCCGACTGAACATCAGTCGGGTTTCTTCCGTTTTGTAAAACAGTTTGATTTGGAATATGATAAGGATAGCGGAGGGTTACAAGATGTGTTACGAAAAAAACAGTGATGGGGTGACGTGTTAAATAATTTTTCAGAAAATTGGGAATTGAACACGATACGTAACACGCAGGGGGTGTAATCTCTAGTCAAGGAGGTGTTCACATGGAAAAATCAAATACCATGAAAAAGAAACCAAGTTTTGGCGCAGCATTGTCAGTCATACTGTTTCTGTGTATCGCAATGAGTGTGCAGATATTCGTGATCAAGGAGTCCTGGGTAACGCATATCACACTTATTCTTGCTACAGTGTTTGCTGCTGTAGTCGCAATGATGAACGGCTATAAATGGGAGGACATTCAAAAGGGAATCCTCTACGGATGTGAAATTGCCATGCTGCCAATGCTGATTCTTATGCTGGTGGGTGTGTTGATCGCATCATGGATACCGGCGGGGGTTATTCCAACACTTATTTACTATGGACTCAAGATCCTATCACCAAAAATATTCCTTGTAACGGTGTGCTTCGTCTGTGCAGTTTCATCGCTGTCGACAGGAAGCTCATGGACTACAGGTGCAACATTTGGTGTGGCATTTATGGGAATCGGAATGGGACTTGGCGTACCTGCACCAATGACAGCGGGGGCTGTAATTTCAGGTGCGATTTTCGGAGACAAAATGTCGCCGCTTTCCGACTCAACAAATTTGGCTGCTGGTGTAGCTGAAGCGGACTTATTCGATCATATTAAGAGCATGATGTATACAACAGGACCAGCCCTGGTCATTTCCCTGGTAATTTACGCGGTAATGGGCATGCAGTTTGCTGGTTCAACAATAGATACATCTCAGGTTGATGTCATTTTAAGTGGACTGAAGAACAACTACTTCATCAGCCCAATAACAATACTTCCGGCTGTGCTGGTTGTTTTCCTTGCAGTGAAACGGGTGGGTGGACTTGCAGTTATGGTTATCGCATCTCTTGTAGGTGCAGCTTTTGCAATGATCTTCCAAGGCTATAGCATAGGTGAAATGGCTAATTTCATGAACTATGGATTCGTATCTGACACAGGTATTGAAGCGGTTGATTCTCTGCTGAGTCGTGGTGGCCTTCAGAGTATGATGTGGACCATTTCATTGGGCTTTATCGCACTCAGCATGGGTGGCGTCCTCGAGAAAACAAGAATGCTGGAAGCCTTCCTTGACAAGATATCTGGTCTTGTGAGCTCTGTCAGAGGTCTGATCATTACCCATGTCCTCTCAGCAATCGCAGTGAATATTTTCTCTGCAAGTCAGTACATGGCCATTATCATTCCATCGAGAATGCTTGTACCAGCCTACAAGGAGCAGAGAATTCTGCCACAGGTGAACTCGCGTACATCGGAAGACAGTGCGACGGTAACTTCGCCGCTGATTCCATGGGGACTATGCGGTGTATACTTCACAGGCGTGCTGGGTGTCGGAACGATTGAGTATTTGCCATATGTATTCCTGGCATATTTGGCACCGATTATCGCAATCATTTACGGAATCACAGGAAAGTTTATCTTTAAAGAAGGCGAAATCGAGACAAGACAGTCTTACAGTGCTTAATAGTAGGGGATGAAATAAATGGGAAGTAAGTTGTTTTATAATGGATGTATCCACTCTATGGAGCATGTAGGGGATACATACAATGCGATGCTGGTGACGGATGGGCGTATAGAGAAATTATATAAAGAAGATGAAATGCCCGAGTCACTGGATCATATTCAAGCAGTCGATCTGGGTGGAAATATGGTTCTGCCGTCATTCATAGACTCGCATGTGCATTTAACACAGACGGGCCTTAATCAAATAGGCATACCACTTGATTGTGTAAAAAATAAAGAGGAAATGCTGCAGTCCATTCAGACCAACATGTCACGTATGGAAAATGAAGTCATTGTTTTTGGTACGGGTTATGATGAAACGAATATGGAAGCAGAAATGCTGCCCAGTATTCAGGAAATCGATGCTATCGTCCCAGATAAATATCTGTGGCTGAGCAGGGTGGACAGCCATTCCTGTCTGGTTAATACAGCTTTTTTAGAGGCCATAGGTCTTGACCTTGCGACTCCGGGAGTTGATAAGGATGCAAGCGGCAAGCCTACAGGGGTTCTTAGAAACAGCGCCAACAGCATAGCACGAAGAACGGCGCTTAATTGGATCAGTGATGACGCCCGTGAAGAAGGCATCGGTAAAGCCATTGACCAAGCCGTGATTAATGGTGTTACCACAATCCATGCCCTTGAAGGTGGCCCGCTGTTTGCCGATAAGGACTTTGTATTTATCAGCGGCTACAAGGCGCGTTCGCCAATTAGAATTGAGCCGTATTTTCAGAAGATGGAAGTTGCTGCTGCTGATACCTATGCCCTGGACAGACTTGGCGGCTGCATTATCTTAGATGGCTCCTTCGGTTCACGAACAGCGGCGCTGCTTGAGCCATATACGGATGATCCGTCAACACAGGGGTCACTCTATGTTGAGACAGAGGCGCTTGAGAAATTTGTGCTTGAAGCGACTGAGAAAAATCTGCAGCTGGCTTTCCACGCCTTGGGCGATAGAGCGATAGAGCAGATCATATGCGCTTATGAAAAAGCTGAGGCGGCACACCCAAACCGGGCGCTAAGGCACAGAATTGAGCATTTTGAGCTGCCAAATGAATCACATATAGCACGTGCAAAATCCCTTGGTGTCATTTTGAGCATGCAGCCGGCCTTCGATTACTATTGGGGTGGCCAGGAGAGCATGTACTATGACCGCTTAGGTGAAGAACGCACAAAACGCGCGATTCCCTTAAGAAGAATTCTTGAAAGCGGGGCCATGATGATTGGCGGCTCTGATAGTGACGTGACGGCGATCAATCCTATTATTGGAATACATGGCTCAGTGAATCACTCCAACTCTGAAGAGAGTATTCCAGTATTTGAGGCAGTGCGCATGTTCACTTATAACGGCGCTTATGCCCTCAAAAGGGAAACCGAGCTGGGCACGCTTTCAGCAGGTAAATTTGCTGATTTCGTTATTCTGGACCAGGATATTTTCAGTATCTCACCTGAAAAAATTGATACAATAAATGTAATGGCCACATACTGCAATGGAAATTGCGTATTTGAAAAGTAATGTCCATTTGAACGCACTTCAAACATAGGGGAATTCTCTATGTTTTTAGTGCGTTACAGGGATTCGGCAGATTGAAGAGGTGAAATCATGCAGGTGGATCTTTTAATTTATAACGGACAGGTGCAAACCATGGAAGAGGGCGCAAGGGCGTGCAACTGGTTTACTGTGAAAAGCGGCAGAATTGTTGAAAGCGGAGTGGGTACGCCGACACAGGAGCTATTTGAGTCCGCTTCTGAAGTTCTGGACATAGGGGGAAAGTGCATTTATCCAGGCTTTTTTGACTCCCATGTGCATCTGGTTCAATCGGCGCTGAATGCCATGGCGCTGGATTTGTCACGGTGTGAATCCATTGAGGAAATCAAGGAGGAAATCAAAGCCTATATTGAAAGGATGACCTGTGAACGGGATACAATCATTTACGGTTTTGGTCTCGATGAGACCAAGCTGAAAGAAAAGGCCCTGCCAACGCGCAGGGATCTCGACGCATGCTCAAGAGAAATTCCCATTTGGATCAACCGTGTTGAGTATCATACGTCCATCGTGAACTCCCGCGCACTGCATATGTGCAGTATTCCCTTCACACTTAAGGGGATTGAACGCGATGCGGGCGGACTACCTACAGGCCGCTTCAATAGTGAGGCTTCAGCCTGGATTCGCAATTTCATGTTCAACAAGATCTCCGATCAGGTGCGATTGACGGGTGTGAAAATTGTCATGGAGGATATGGTTAAAAAAGGCGTGACTTCAATCAATACCATGGAGGGTGGTTATCTTTTCCATGATAAGGATGCGGAGTTCATCCATGAAAATGCAGGTCGGTTCCCGATTGATATGTACCTGTATTATCAGACCCTGGATGTCAGAAAGGTCATGGGACTGGGCCTCAAGCGCATTGGCGGCTGCATTTTTATTGATGGTTCATTTGGCTCACATACCGCAGCGCTTTCAGAACCCTATAGTGACAAGCCAGACTCCACAGGGTCCCTTTTCTTTGATCAGGAGACCATCAGCGAGTTTGTAGATACAGCGCACCGAAACGGGATTCAGATTGCTGTCCATGCAATTGGAGACCGTGCTATTGAGCTTATTCTAAATGCCTATGAACGCGCGTGTTCAAAATATCCAGACATCGTTTTGAATCACCGTATTGAGCATTTTGAGCTGCCTTCTGACCGCCAGATAGAACGGGCAAGAAAGCTGGGCATTATCATTTCCAGCCAGCCGGCCTATGAATACTACTGGGGTACCGGAAAGAACATGTACAAAATCCGTCTTGGGGAAGAACGCAGAAAAAGGACAAATCCACTGAGAAAGATGTTTGACGCAGGACTTGTCGTGGCGGGCGGCTCGGACTGTGATGTAACCCCATGTGACCCACTGCTGGGGGTTCACGCAGCAGTGAATCATCCCAACGAACCCTATGCACTCACTGTAGCAGAGGCGATCAGGATGTTTACGGTTAACGCAGCCATTGCTGTGGGCGACCTGGAAAACAAGGGTACACTTTCAGCAGGAAAACTGGCCGACTTTGTAATTCTAGATGAAAATCCTGAGTTGGCAGATGTTCAAAGTATTAAGGATATCCAGGTTCTTGCCACGTACAAGGAAGGCATAGAACTCTATCGCAAAGAGGGGGTGTAGCCGTGCCGGTAATGAAGCTGAAGGTAATGGGACGTCCCAGAGTTTGGATAGATGATACTGAAGTAACCAAGGAATTCAGCAAAAAGGCATTGGCACTCCTGATTTATGTCATCTTTTCTCCAGATTGCAGCATGTCACGTGAAAAAATTATGACCATGCTGTGGGGAGAAAGCGATGAGAAGGCTGCACGATATAATCTCAGGCATAATCTTTGGAAAATCAGGCGTGTCATGCGGAACAATGCCCTCAATGATGCCGTGCTTTGGTCGGATAACTACTCGGTGCGATTTACAAACCTTGAATGCATTCAAGTAGACGCATTTGAATTGATTGAAATTCATGAGATGGGTAAATCGGGGGGCTGGGAACTCGAAAAGCATCAAATCGACAAGCTGCTTATTTCCTACAAGGAAAACTTCTTCGACCACTTTTACCTGAGTGACTGTGAAGCGTTCAATGACTGGCTCTACTATCAAAAGGAGGCCTTTCAAAAAATATATATTGAGAGCCTGACTGAGATTGCCGCAGTTCATGAAAAGAGAAATGCGCTGGATGTGGCAATTGAGCTCTATAAGGAGCTGACTGGCTTCATGCCTTATGATGACGCGGTCCATAAGCATCTGATTTCAAACCTGATGAAGTCTGGAGATTACATCAATGCCATTCATTATTATGAGCTCCATAAGAAACGGCTGCGTGTCGACCTCAATATGAGTCCGTCAAAATCCCTGCAGGATATGATTGAAAACCACAATCAAGACAAACACGTAAAGAATGATAAATCGAAGGGGCTGGGGGACCGTATCGTGCTTGAACGATATGCCCTGAGCGATGTTCCCTACATGGCCCTTTCAACGGTGATCGACTCCATAATTGACAAGTACGAGGCATCGGTTTTACTCAAGCTCGATCCCTATGTTTGGGGAGATTTGTGTAGAATCAATGGCAATATCAGAAAGTTTTTGAACGTCAAGCAGTATGAGTCAGGCTTTCTTACAGAGTCCTCAGAGCGCATACGCCTATTCAAGGCTATGTACAGCCTTTTGAACTTTTTCCATACACATCATAATCTCGTGCTCGACTTTAAACTGCTGTCTAAAATCGACAGCTGTTCAGAGGAGTTTTTCAGCAATATGTACAAGACGGACCAGGGCAATATTATGAAGAATTGGCTATAAAACAAAAATCGAATAGAGTGCATGAAAAGGCACATATCCGAAACTTAAGCGTTTCAGATATGTGCCTTTGAAGTTTTTAGATTTCAACATTTCCCCAGGCTTCGATAAGACAGGCGTTAAAAGCGTCAAGGTCTTTGATTTTCCTTGGAAGGGTAACTGGGTGCCCCTTATCCTGATTTCGGGCGAGCAGCCCTGTTTTCAAATCTTTGAGCTGGCTTCCAATAGGCTTGACTTCTGTTTCGAAAAATTCGGGATGGTCGATATATGCCGCAGCAACAGCATCCCAGTTATGGAATCCCTTCATGTCATAAATTCCGCCTATGAAATCAATCCACGGCTTGGTTTCCCTTTCGATGAATCTGAAAATGGCCTTGCTTCCAAAGCGGGTCATTTCATTGTAGGTGTCGTGGCTGAATACGGCATCAAGACATACATGTCCTGTGATGATGGCTGTTTTCGGTGCGTTTTCCAGAATGGCTTGCATGGCTTCTGGGTCAGAAGAAAAATTGAGCTCATTCATGATTTTTCCATTTATAATGAGTGGAGACTCTATGCCGCCCATCATGACAAGGTGCTTGACCTTTGAAAAGAAGGTCTTGTCAATTTCGAAGGCACCCAGTAGGTTGGTCGGAGACCCGATGGCGAGTATGGTGAGTTGGTGGGGCTGCCTGTTGACCATATCGACGAGGGCCTGGGCAGCTTGTGAATATCGATTTTCAGGTGAAAGAGCACCCTTGTAAAGGGGAATGTCACAGATGCCAAGGGCATCAAGTAGACGTTCCGTGTTTGGGTGCACTGCCTCTATTGTGCTGTTTCCAAAGGTGGTAGTAATTGCCTTTAGCTCGATGTTTTTGGAGCCAAGCAAATAGAGCAGGGCGAGTCCGTCGTCCACATCTTTTCCTGGAAGTCCCATTGTATTATCACAATCCAAAATAACAGGTATCATGGTTTTATCTCCTCTAAGTTGCTAAAATTACGTTACTAAAATTCCGTTGCTGAAATTACAAGATGGCAGGTCTTTTCTTAACTGAATATACAATAGGTGCATCAAAGTGTCTAGCGTTATAACAAGTCTTTATGTACCATAAGGACTTATTATATAATAGACTTTAGTAATGTAGATATAATGAAACTGCACAGTGTTTGTTTAATTATTAACAGATAATTAAAGACAGAGTCGAGTGGGGCGTGATACAGGTGAGTTCAAGTCGAATAGAAGAAATGAAGCGTAAAAGAGAGCTGGAGTACAAGGCGAAGAAGAGTCAAAAAAAATTTGCTTGGATGACCATCGCGATCGCACTAGTGATTCTTTTATTAATTTTAGGCAAAAGCATAGCGAGTGGCTGGACATGGGGGATAGGCCTTTTCATTGGTTATACGCTGCAAAGATCGAAATTCTGTTTTGCAGCAAGCTTCCGAGACCCGATTTTGGTTGGAAGCACCTCTGTAATGCGGGCAATTATTGTTGCATTTATGATTATGACCCTTGGTTTTGGCGCTGTGCACTTCATAACCCATACTGGCGGTGGACTGCCAGTCGGTCAGATTGAACCTGCAGGCTTTGGAACTGCAGTCGGAGCCGTGCTTTTCGGCATAGGCATGGTTGTCGCAGGCGGGTGTGCATCGGGAACGCTTATGCGCATAGGGGAAGGATTCCTTCTGCAAATAGTCGTTCTATCCGGGTTTATTATCGGAACCCTGCTGGCAGCAAATACCTTTGATACATGGGACCATCTATTGATTGAAGGCTCAAAAGTGATATACATTCCAGACCTGATAGGCTTGCCTGCTTCTATTGGAATACAGCTCATCGTACTGTCTGTGCTGTATAAACTGCTGAACTGGTATGATAAAAAGCACAGTATGCTAATTGACTAAGGAGTATGAGTATGGGCGATGTGATTTTGGATTGCATGCATGAAACATGTCCAATCCCACTGTTAAAAGCATTAAAAGAGCTTGAACAAATGTCAGCCGGGGATATAGTCACCATTCAGACTGATCACAGCTGTACAATTAAGAATATTATTGAATGGGCCAAAAAGAGTGGCCATTATGTAGATTATCTGAAAGTTGGAGATGGTGAGTGGGAAATCTATATTGAGAAGGGAGCCTAGTATGAAAGCTTTGAAAAAATCTCTTGAAAAGCCATGGCCTTATATTAAAGGGGCAATCATACTTGCGATTCTCAATATTATTCTACTTGTTGCAACGGGCAGACCCTGGAAAATCACAACAGGTTTTCTCTATATGGGTGCAGGCCTACTAGAGATTTTTGGTCTGAATCCGAGGGACTGGTATTATTTTTCGGTTTATCAGAATGATGCACCTGCATCCTTCTTTATGAACAGATATACAGCAATAAACGTGTCAGTAATTGTGGGGGCTGTCATCGCGTCACTTATGACTTCTGAGTTCAAATGGAAGAAAATAAAGACGAAAAAGCAACTCCTGTTTGGATTTATTGGGGGCATCCTCATGGGTTTTGGAACACGACTGAGTTTTGGATGTAACATTGGCTCCTATTTCAGTGCAATACCATCATTTTCATTGCACGGATGGGTATATGCCATTTTTATGTTCGTGGGCGCTTATATTGGTTCCAAACTGCTCATGAAGTATTTATTATAAGAAGGAGAGAATACAATGCGTAAATTTGCACGACTAGTTTTAGTGGCAATGCTTCTGATTCTATCAGTTGGCTGCCAGTCAGCACCTGAGGAAAGCAAACCTGTAGAGGTAGGCGATGTCGTTCAGGAAGCTCAGACCACGCCTGAAGATGCACCTGATGCATGGGAAACAACACTTGAAAATGCCAAGGGTACTACGGTTACCTTCTACGGCTGGGGCGGATCGCAGCAGACCAATGAATGGCTGGACAACACCGTGGCAGACTACCTGCTGGAAAATTACGATGTGACCCTGGAACGTGTTCCAATGAATATCGATGAAATACTCAACAAGCTCCTTGGTGAGAAGCAGCTGGGTGCTGAAGGGACCATTGATGTCGTTTGGATAAATGGCGAGAACTTCTCAACAGCAAAATCAAGCGATCTCCTCTTTGGACCTTTTACAGGCAGCCTGCCTAACTTCAATCAGTATCTGGATGCCGATTCGAGAGAGGTTCAATACGATTTTGGATTCGCGACAGATGGCTATGAAGCGCCGTACGGAAAGGCTCAATTTGTTCTAATTGCAGACAGTGCTTCAACTGAGTTCCCAAGAGACCACGAGGCCCTGCTTGCCCTTGCCAAGGCAAATCCAGGCCAGATTACATATCCTGCGCTGCCTGACTTTACGGGAAGTGCCTTTGTAAGAAATATTATTTATGATGTGCTGGGCACAGAAGCAGTTGAAAATCTGGGTACAGATAAGGAAGAAATCCGTGCAGCAATTCAACCGGCTATGGATTATTTGCTGGAGCTAAAGCCTTACCTTTGGATGGAAGGCCAGACTTACCCTGCAACAGTCGCACAGCTGGACAATATGTATTCAGATGGCGAAGTGATTCTATCTATGAGCTACAATCCAAATCATGTTGCTGGAAAGATTCACACAGGTGAATTTGCAGATACATCTGAAGCCTTTGTATTTGATAATGGTAGTGTTGGCAACACGCATTTTATGGCAATACCTGAAAATGCAGCTAACAAGGATGGTGCATTGGTGCTGATTCATTCAATCCTTTCACCGGAGCTTCAGGCATCGAAATATGATCCTGCTACTTGGGGAGACCTGCCTGTACTCGACAACGCAAAAATGTCAGACGAAGAGAAAGCACTCTTTGAAGCGATTCCTTTAGGTCAAGGCGTTCCTTCACAGGAAGAACTGCTTTCAAAGCGCGTACCTGAGATGCCTGTTCATCTGGTACCGATTATAGAAGAAATATGGATGGAAACAATTCCAGGTGAGTAGGCTTAAACCCTACATTATGCTCGCACCCGTCATGGCCCTTGTTCTGGGCGTATTCGTTGGCGGATTGATGATGGGTCTAATGCAGAGCTTGGGGTATTTTCCCGCCATAGGCATGAGGACCTTTACGCTGGATTATTATAAGCAGGTAATAACAAATCCAGATTTCATGACCTCATTGAGCTTCAGTCTCTATATCTCACTTATATCCAGTGTTCTTGCCCTTATCTTTGGCGTGGCACTGGCCTATTTGCTGATCAAGGGAAATTCAAAAAAACAGGTGGAAGAGATTTTGTACAAGCTGCCGATTATTGTACCGCATTCTGTTGCCGCACTGCTTGTCTATACGGTGTTTGCACAGAGTGGCATATTATCGCGCGTTCTTTTTCATCTGGGTTTAATAGCGACACCTGCAGAGATGCCTGCCTTCCTGTTCGATAGAACGGGAAGGGGCATCATTCTTGCGTATTTGTGGAAAGAGATTCCTTTTATTGCAATGGTGGTTTACAGCGTGTTGAAAAGCGTATGCAACAGACTGGAAGATGCGGCGCGCAATCTTGGGGCAGACGAATGGCAGATATTCAGATATGTTATCCTACCACTCATCGCACCAACGCTTGTATCCAACTTCATCATTATCTTTGCATTCTCCTTTGGAGCTTTTGAGGTGCCCTATCTGCTGGGACCAACAAGACCAAGGGCCCTGCCGATACTGGCTTTTGTTGAGTATACCAACCCGGATTTGGCCCATCGCCCCTATACCATGTCGATCAATATGATCTTGACATTCATTTCGCTCGGCTTTGTGGGTGTGATTTCGCTGCTTTTCAGGCGTATTTTCAAATATAAGATATAACCCAGATTATTCACGCGATTCACACAGGAGCTCAAGTGTCCTTGTGGCGTCTTGGTCTTCATGGGTGAATTTCATGAATAGTCTGGATTTGAGGTGATAAAATGAACAGAAAAGCACTAATGAACTTTATGCTGTACACACTTCTGATGTGTCTGGTGCTCCCCCTTATGATCATAGTCATATGGGCCTTTGCACGATCGTGGGCATGGCCCAATTTACTGCCTGAGGACTGGGGCCTGAGAAGCTTCAAGTATTTGCTGGATCCGCGTACAAAATCGTGGAAGATAGCCGTGACAAGCATCAGCATATCGGCGTGGGTGATGCTGCTGACACTGGCAATCAGCATTCCAGCTGGGAAGGCTCTCGGACAGTATTCTTTTCGGGGCAAGGGACTGGTGAAGACCCTTGTGCTTGCGCCGCTTGTTGTGCCAGCCATATCAGTTGCCATGGGCATACACGTGACCTTTATCAAGCTGGGGCTTGCCAACAGGATTTCCGGTGTGGTGGTCATGCATATGCTTATTGCCATGCCTTACGGGGTTCGTATATTCACCAATTACTTTGAGGTGATGGGAAACAGACTGGAGGAAAGTGCAAAAAACCTGGGCGCCAAGCACCATCAGGTATTTTTTCATGTGACCCTTCCAATGATCGCGCCCGCGGTTGCTTCGGCGGGAAGCCTGATGTTCATTGTATCCCTGAGCCAGTATCTGCTGACATTTCTTATTGGAGGCGGCAGGGTCATGACCATTTCCATGGTGATGATGCCCTATATTCAAAGTGGAGATAGAATGATGGCTTCAGTATATAGCCTGACATTCATTATGATGACGCTGGTGGTTCTTCTTGCGGTTGAACGAAGTATGAAGGCGTTTTATAAAGGCGAGAATTTTTTCATAGTATAAGAGGCGTTTATGAGCAGTATAAAAGTTGAAAACATAACAAAAAAATACGATGAAACACAAGTGCTTAAAAATATATCTTTTGAAGTCAACGAAGGTGAGATGGTTTCGCTGGTTGGCCCTTCGGGAAGCGGGAAGACGACAACTCTCAGACTCCTTGCAGGACTTCTCGAACCGACATCCGGGGAAATTTTCATAGACGGAAAGAACTCTGGAACTATGACGAGCAGAGATCGGGGGACGGTCATTGTCTTTCAGGACTATGCCCTATTTCCGCATATGTCGGTTCTTGAGAACATCACATTCGGACTCAAGGTCCGTGGGGTGGCCCAAGGTGTCAGAAATGAAAAGGCCATGGCTCTCCTCGGACTCCTAAAAATGGACGGTTTTGAAAAGCGGTACCCGAGTGAGCTGTCAGGGGGGCAAAAGCAAAGGATTGCCTTAGCGCGTGCGCTTGCCATAGAGCCCAATGTCCTGCTTTTGGATGAGCCGTTTTCAAGCCTTGATACACATCTGAGAAGCTCCATGCGTGCGCTCATTTCGGAACTGCAGCGCAAACTCAAAATCACTACAATACTTGTAACCCATGACACAGAAGAGGCACTTATGGTGTCTGACCGGGTTGCCGTTCTCCTTGATGGAAGGCTTGCCCAGTTTGGAACACCAAAAGCAGTCTACAAGAAACCCCTGCGCAGAGAAATCGCACATTTCTTCGGTGACAACAATGAATTTGAATGCGATGTCGCGGACGGGTATGTTCATATGCCTGAGTCACGACTGAAAATAGATACGGATTATTCAGGCAAGGCCTATGCGGTATTCAGACGAGAATCTGTCACCATTCAGGGTGTCAGCTCTGGGCTCTGGAAAGGCAGAATTGTTGGCTGTGCTTATACAGGAAGTACAACAATTTACGAAATCGAGACAGGGCAGGGCATCATAAAGTCGGTACAGGATGCCAATGGACCGTGGACTATCGGAGAGGACATATCTCTTTCGGTTCCAGAAAGCCAAGTGCTCGTTTACAGACACGACACAGGAGATTTACTATGATTTCCATTATTATTCCAACCTATAATGAGGAAAAGACCATAGCAGATACGCTTGACCGCGTAAAAGGCCTTGAGGGTGCATTTGAAATTATCCTTGTTGATGGTGGAAGTCGGGACAGAACCACTGAAATTGCTGCCCAGCATGTAAAGGTCATCACCTCTGAAAAGGGACGTGGCAATCAGATGAACTGTGGTGCCCAGCATGCAAATGGTGATATATTGTGGTTTGTCCACTCGGATGCCCTTCTTGAAAAAGAGAGTCTTTCAGCCATTGAAAATGCTGTAGCATCAGGCTGCATGGGCGGATGTCTGTCCTTATATTTTCATGATTACCCAACCCTGTTTATGAAATGGCTTGCGTGGTCTTCCAACCTGAGGGCAAAGCATCTCAAGCTCATGTTTGGAGATCAGGGCATTTTTGTCCGTAAGGATGTATTTGACAAGCTGCAGGGGTTCAAGTCCATTCCGATTATGGAAGACTGGGATTTTTCAAAGCGTCTTAGCGCCCAGGGACCTGTAAGGGTGGTTAAGGCACGTATTGGAACCTCCGCTAGGCGATTCCAATCAGGCGGACAGCTTCGAACCCTGCTAAAAATGCACAAAATAAAGTACAAATACCTGCGTGGTGTCTCACCAGAAGATTTGATTAAAGAATACAAGGAGATTCGCTGATGAATGCACTGATACTCATGACACGAATACCATATGGCGGACAAACCAAGACGAGACTCATGCCCATATTGAGCCCTGAGAACTGCCAAACACTTCATCAAGCTTTTTTAGAGGATTACTATACATGTTTTGACAAGTTGGATGTTGCTTGTGATATCTTCGTTGCCTACGCGCCTGAAAACTTTACAGGTGCTTTTCTCAATACCATTCCCCATGCCTATGGTGTTTTTGTCCAGAGCGGCGACAATATAGGCGAAAGAATGTACAGGGCCTTTGAGACCTTATTTGACAGGGGCTATGACAAGATTGTTCTGGTTGGCTGCGACATACCGCATATTCAGCCCCAAACCTATGAAAGTGCCTTTGCTCAGCTGGAGAAGAAGGATATGGTGATCTGTCCCACATACGATGGTGGCTACTGTCTCATTGGACTCAAACACAACCATAAGGCACTCTTCATGAGCGATGTGAACTGGGGCAATCAGTCGGTAGTAGAACGCACTTTTGCAGTGGCAAATCAGCTGAACCTAGATGTGGCCATGCTGGAGAAGTACCGTGACATAGACCTGTTTGAAGATTTGATGATCCTTCGGGACCAGTTTGGCAAGGATGGTGTGTCCTACAGTCATGTGCCGGAAAGTACGTTGGACTATTTGGAAAAACTCATAGAAAAGATGGTTATATAATGCAGATTTATTTAGATAAGATCAAGTCTTACCTCCTGGAAACTGAACAGGCTAAGCGGTTTGGCCTTACAGAGAAAATGCGCGTAGAGTTTCTTGCACAGGGAGAGTACAATAAGAACTTCATTGTCTGTCAGGATGATTCGAAGTATGTGTTCAGAATAAATATGGGCAGTCAGCTCAACTTGGAAAATCAAATCGAGTATGAGTATGAAGCTATTAAAAAACTTGAAATCAGTGGTGTTACACCTACGGGCTACTTCTGTGACAATTCAAGAACCTATTTTGATGAAGGCGTGCTCATGATGAATTATCTTGAGGGAAGGCCCCTTGATTATGCGACGGACCTTAATAGGGCAGCTGAGATTTTCTCAAACATACATCGTCTGGACGTTGAACCCTTCGAGGCAGCCCTCATAGAAGAATCGGACCTGTGCAGGGCACGTGTCAGGGAGGGCGCTTCCTGGCTGGCGGACTTCTGGAAGTCTGATCGCCCAGGCTCTAAAACAAAGAAAATCATCACACAGCTTTATGATTACTGTGACCAGAACGCACAAAGGATGGATGCGTTTTTTGTGGCAGACCCCTGGCGTGCAGTTAACAACACTGAAGTGAACAGCCATAACTTCATCATTGGGTCGCAAAAGCACTATCTGATTGACTGGGAAAAACCGGTCATCAGTGATCCTGTCCAGGACATAACGCAGTTTTTAGCCCCAACAACAACACTCTGGAAGGCGGACTATCTTCTGTCAGAGGATGAGGTCAAATGCTTTTACAGGACCTATGAAAAGGGGGTAGGCCGTCAAGTAGAAGAACGTGTGGAAGTCTATAAGCCCTACCTCTACCTACGTGCCCTAAGCTGGTGCGCTGGCGCCTGGATGTCCTATACGGACGCCTCAAGGGCAATTATGAACGAGACCACCTTTAAAGTCATTGAGCGCTACCTTGAGCCGGATTTTATGGAAGACCTGCTTAAAAACTATCTCTAAGGCACCGTGTCTTGGGTGCTGGAAGCAGTGCCGCATCATTTTTGTGAATCAAAAAAATAAAGGTTCAAAATCATGTACAGTCATGATTTTGAACCTTTTTTTGTAAATGGATTAGCAGAATCCGCGCTTGGAAGACATGATGAAGCTTTCAAATTCAATCTCCGGCGCACAAATCTTATATTCCTTCAAGTGACACAGGTAATAGTGTGCAATCAGTTCGACATTTTCAATTTCTATGGCCTTGAGCACACCGTCCTTGAGTTCGCGCTTGATTGACATTTCAGGAATAAAGGAAATGCCTTTTCCGGAAATGACGCTGGTTTTGATGGCCTCCATGGAGTTGAGCTCGTAAATGATGTTGAGGTCGGTGGTTTTGATGTTGTGGATATTGAGCGTTTCAGCAATGATTGATCGGGTTCCTGAGCCTTCTTCTCTGAAAATAAGAGGGAGTTTTTTTAACTCGTCTATTGTGATTTTGTCCTTAACTAGCGGTAAAGATGTAACAAGTAGCAATCTGTCAGAAGTGATCTTCTTAGCACAGAGTTTGCTGTTATCAGGTTTTCCACTGGTTACCCCTATATTGACCTTTCGACTTTCAAGGGATTCTATAACGTCTTTTGTGTTGACGATTTCCATTTGGATATCAATATTTTCATTGTCATTCTTAAAAACATAGATGCTGCAAGGAAGGGCGTATTCGCCAATAGCCTTACACGAGCCGACCATGAGTTTCTTCTTTTCGTCCTTGATATTTGAGATATCTCGCTCAACGTTTTCCTGGAGTGAAAGAATGGTGCTAGCATAGTCAAATAGGACCTGACCCGCTTCTGTGAGCTCGACCCCCTTGTTGCTTCGTGTAAGCAGGCAGACACCCAGATCCTTTTCAAGCGACTGCAGTTGGAGGCTTAGACCAGGCTGTGTCAAGTGCAGGGTTTTTGCAGCTCTAGAAATACTATTGCTTTTAACGGTGACATAGAATGATTTTAAATAATAAAGGTTCATAGCTACTCCTTTGTTGTCTTAATAGTATTACTATACCATTTTCGTATTAATACTATCATACTATGGAATGGTTATGGACATATAAGACATTTTTTTAATGGTGATAAGGTTTCCTTATGTTTCATAATGATTGCTTATACGTTATTCACTTGAAAGATTGTTATAATTATAACATGAATAAATCCATAGGAGTATAGTCGGGATTGAAAAACTTTTAAACGATTCGAAACACCTTCTGTATTCTTCGTGGTTTTATCATTAAGGCATATTACGAAAATGCTAAGCGCTTGCATTGCAAAAGTAAATCATTCGAAAGGGGTTGTAGTGATTAGATCAAAAATGTATGGTACGAGCTCTGAAGAAAACGAAAAAGTAGACCAGGTCTTTGAGGTTGTTCGCGGATTCGCAGTTGAAACACAATTAGTTGAAAATAGCCAGGATACCTTATATAGCTGTGTTTGGACTAAGGTGGGTCTGCGGTTCCATTTGGATCTGTCCAGTATGGAAAATGGGAAGTTCATCTGTCATAAAGAGGTGAGTGATCCGGTAATCTACTTGTATGCGTTTGATCCAAGTTCGGATGATGCGATGCAGACCATTGAAAGTTTCGACATCCCAAATGGTCATCTGATGATCTATGATTCGGACGAAGATATCCAAATGTTTGCTAAAGACTTTTGGAATTTGCTGATAATGTTGAGAGCAAGCTGTGAAATACGCTCATAGGAAAAGGTTTTGTTAGATTGGACATGCACAAACTGTGCTGAGAAAGTGCCATTAATTTAACGAAAAATGACAAGTTAAGGGGAAAGAAAATGAACAAGAAACTGATAGCAATTGTTGCAGTAGTATGTATTGCTGTATTTGGATTTTTAGGCTATAAAGAGATTTTTGGTGCTGAAAAGGTTGTTGTAGACAACTCGGCTCAAGGACAGAAAATCAATGCGTATGCGCACCCGGAATCGTTTATCACCCCAGTTCAGCTGAAATCTATGATGGATGAGAAAAAAGATGTTGTAGTCATTGGCGCACTGAACCCTACAAAGGGTGACAGCCCAATTTCCGGTTCGTTTACTATGTGGCGTTCAGATTACTCTGCTTCTGAAGGGGCTTACCCATACGGCGGCATGAGAAATACGACAGAAGAGATGGAAGCAATTCTATCAAGCTACGGTACAAGCCCAGAGTCTACAATCGTTGTTTATTCAGCAAACAGTCACCATGATGCTGCACGCCTATGGTGGCAGATCAAGCTGCTAGGCCATGAAGACGTAAGATACCTTGATGGTGGTCTTAACGCATGGCTTGGTGCAGAGTATCCAGTTGGCGAGGCTAACCCTGAAGTGGCAGCAACAGCTTACAAGGCACCAAACCCTTCAGAAGCGTCGATTGCATCTATGGAAGACGTTGTAAACGCACTTGAAAACGGAACGGTTATCGATACGAGAACGACAGATGAAGAAACAGGTGCAGATACGAAAAAAGGCGCATTTGGTCCTGGTAAGATAGGGGATTCTGTTTTCATCGAGTGGAAAAAATCAGTGGGTGAAGATACAACACTTCTGTCACTTGATGAGCTGAAGGCGCTTTATGGCGATATTGAGGACAAAGATGTTATCGCTTATTGCCAGTCAGGTGTTAGATCGGCACATACTTATCTGGTGTTGACACAAGCACTAGGCTACGAAAATGTTAAAAATTACGATGGCTCTTGGATTGAATGGTCATATGAGTACTACGAAAACGGCAACAGCGAACTTCCAACGCTGAATGTTGAAAAATAATAGCAGCACATAGCAAGGTATTCCCAAGTGAGGCGTATTAACCAGGTTAATGCGCCACTTTGGGAATTGAAAAATATAAAGGGATTAGCTGTTAAATCTGCATTGTGTCCTGCCTAATACGCGCACAATGTTCAGTTTTAAACTTGGAAAGAAAATATTTTGCGAAACTGGAGCAAAATGTATTGAGATAGGAGTTAAATATGGATAAAGTGATATTTAGTCCCGGTATAATAGATAATGCATCTGAAATTGTTGAAAAGTGTATGGGGCATGAAGACGCTTTTTGTACAAGTCGCTGTCCAATGAGTACAGATGCAAAGGGCTATGTAAATCTGATTGCTGAAAAGAAATATGAGGAAGCCATCGATCTGATTCGTGAGAAACTCTTCCTGCCCAATACGCTTGGCAGAATCTGCGCCCATCCTTGTGAATCGGACTGCAGAAGAAGCACAGAGTACAAGCAGCCGATTGCCATAGCAGCGCTTAAGCGTTTTGCGGCTGAAAAGGCCGATCATGAAAACCGATGGAATTTTGAAGTTGGCTCAGACACAGGCAAAAAGATTGCTATCGTCGGTGCCGGACCTGCTGGCGCACAGTCTGCCATTGAGCTCAGACGCGCAGGTCATGCAGTGGTTATATTAGAAAAACTGAATGTTCTTGGCGGAATGATGCGTGTGGGTATTCCCGAGTACAGACTTCCAAGAGACATTATTGACTACGAATACAGCTACCTGACAAAGCTTGGGGTTGAAATCAGACTGGGTGTGGAAGTTGGCAAGGATATCAGCTTTGATACGCTGAGAAAAGACTATGATGCTGTGCTTCTGGCACATGGCGCCCATAGGGGCAATATCATTCCACTGCCTGGTCATAAGGCGACGGGCGTTTTCCCAGCTACTGAATACCTCAAGGAAATCAGTCTTAAGCAGTCATTTGACAGGGCGGGAAAGCGTGTTATGGTTATTGGTGGCGGTGACGTCGCTATGGACTGTGCGAGAAGTTCCTTTAGAATTGGTGCTGATGAAGTTTACCAGTGTTCTCTTGAAGACGAGAAGAATCTGCCTGCATCCCACGAGGAGATAGAAGAATCCGTGGAAGAAGGCGTTATTTTCAATGCAGGGTGGGGACCACTCGAGATTCTTGAAGAAGGTGGCAAAGTCACAGGCATCAAGATTCAGAAAATCAAATCCATACACGACGCAAAAGGTAATTTCAATCCTTCCTACGAAGGTGAACCAAAGATAATACCAGTGGATACGGTGGTCATGGCTACTGGCCAAGTTGTTGAAGACATCACAGGCGGCGCGCTTGAGACGACAAGAGGCGGTCGTTACGTAGTTGATCATGACATTCTTTCAACTGCGATTGAAAATGTGTTTGTCGCTGGTGATGCTTCTGGTGGTAACATTGTTGTTGAAGCCATGGCCCTAGGCAGAAAAGCTGCAATTACAATGGACCGCTACCTCAGGGGTGAAGATCTGAAGGTTGGAAGATGTTTGAAGACAGAGTGGGCATACCAGACTGAACTGGACGTGCCTCTGCCTGAGGGAACAGAAGATGTGCCTAGGCTTCATGCACGCATGCGTGATCCAAAGGAACGTAAGCGCGATTTCATACAGTCAGACCTGGGCTTCACAGAAGAAATGGCTATAGAAGAAGCATCACGGTGCCTTAAGTGTGAGTGTAAGCTCTGTATGCGTGAATGTGTCATGATGAATGATTTTGGAACGTGTCCAAAGGACATGATGGAAAAGATAGTAGAAGGTCAGGGTATGGATCAGCTTCTTGCATACTCATGTAACGCATGTGATAACTGTACGATTGTCTGTCCGCATGAGCTCCCTATGAAGAAGATATTTATTGGCTCTAGAAAAGATTTCGTTAAGGCAAATGATGGCGAATCACCAATCAAGGGTCACGGTGCAATCAAGATGCACCAGCTTCTTGGCTTCTCTAAGCTGTTTACTATGAAGAAAAAGGGTGGTGCGAAATAATGGGATTCAAAGTTGATCAAAATATCAGATATGGTTTCATGCCAGGATGCAGTCTGCCTTCATACAATCCTGAAGCGGTCATCAAGACGACAGACTACCTCAACAAGACTTTCGAGAAATTTTCAGCGGTGCAGAAATGCTGCGGAAAGCCGACAAAAGCAGTAGGTCAGTACGATCTTTTCAAAGAGCGTTTCAAAAGTCTGCAGGATGATATGAATGAAGTAGGCATAGAAGCAATGATCGTTGCATGTCAGAGCTGTAAGCTGACATTCGATGAAGCGTCACCAACACCTACATACTCGCTTTGGGAAGTACTGCCAATCATCGGACTTCCAGAAGAACTGCGGGGTAAGGCTAAGGACAGTGACATGGTATTTACAATCCATGATTCGTGTTCAACGCGTCATTTGACAGAGCTTCAGGACGGCATTCGATGGATACTCACCGAACTTGGCTACAAGGTTGTTGAGTCTAAGCATTCAAGGGACAAGACGAGATGCTGCGGTTTCGGTGGCATGGTTGTACCTGCCAATCCCGAGGTTGCAAAGAAAGTCATGAAAAAGCGTGTCGAAACGCTTGAAACAGATGATGTTGTCGTATACTGTGCAGCTTGCCGCTCATCGATTCTACAGGGGGGCGCAAAGGCTTGGCACATTTTGGACCTGATTTGGGGTCCTGTGGTTCATGCGGGTGAGGATTCACCCAAGGATGTGCTTGCATCTCCAGTATCATCATGGATGAATCGCTATAAGTCTAAACAGGGCATCAAGCGTGCTGTAAAATAGGCATGGAGGATAATATGAATAAGAATCTAAAAACAGTTCTGATGATTGTTGCGCTGGTCGCAGTTTTCATCGTCATGAAGATGACAGGTCTTCTAGAAATCCTGTCAGACTTTGAGCAATTCCAGGCTCTAATTGAAAATGCAGGCGCAATGGGATACGTCATTTATATCCTGCTCTACATTCTTGTTGCCATCTTCTCTATTCCGGCATCGATTATCACAATTGCAGCTGGAATCATGTTCGGACCGGTGCTTGGCGGTATTCTAGCCCTGATTGGTGGTACAATTGGTGCAGCAGCAGCTTTCATCGTTGCGCGTTATATTGCAAGAGATTTCATTGTCAGCAAATTTGGAAAGAACAAGATCTTCCAGAAAATCGAAGAAGGCGTTGAGAAAAACGGCAAGGACTTCCTGATTCTCACACGACTTGTTCCAGTTTTCCCATATAACATTCAGAACTACGCCTATGGTGTTACAAGCCTTAATCTGGTGACATTCACTGCAATTTCATTTATTACCATGGCGCCAGGCGCATTCATCTATGCTTACCTGGCTGGAGAAATCGCTGTCAACGGTATTTCAACAGGCCTGTTTATCAAACTGCTGATTGCCGGTATCGTTCTCTTTGGTGTCTCTCAAATTCCTAAATTCTTTGCTAAGAAAAAAGGCATCAACCTTGACGAAATAAAAGGCTAATACGTATTTGAAATGCGCTGAATCAAGGCATACAAAGGAATCAATAAAACCACTTTACATAAGTAAAGTGGTTTTTATCATAATAGGTCAAAAGTAAATTAGAGTAGAATTGCAGTCTGTAAATCAGCGCGCAATTTGCAAAAGGGTTATATCAGCGGGGGTATAATCAACATTTGAGTGATGCAGTGGAGTGGAGGTACAAAATGTCTCTGAAATCAAAAATAACATCGGTGGTCATTGTGCTGCTGTCATTAATGGTCGCTGGGGTGGCATATTACTCACATAATATGATGCATGCTATTGTCCTTGAAAATGATGAAGCAGAAATTCATAATATTGCCTTGTCGGTTACAGCGAATATTGATTCAAAGCTGGATACGACGGAGTTGGCTGTAATTTCAGTTGCCAGGAATCCGCAGGTTATTGAAGCATTTGCAAATCATGACCGTGAGCGTCTGCTGGAACTCCTTGAAGACGGTTATGAAGAAGTTCGTGACAGAGTTAAACAGTTTCAGTTTCACCTGCCAGACTCCACGTCATTTTTAAGGCTTCATAAGCCTGAAAAATACGGTGACAGTCTTGCAGATTTCAGGTATACGGTCAATGAAGCTAATGAGAAGAAAATGACAATAAAGGGCATTGAATCCGGCGTAGCCGGTTATGGTATGCGCGTTGTTGTTCCAGTTTCTCAAAATGGAAGACACTTGGGAACAGTCGAATATGGAGGCGCTTTTGACGGCACATTCCTAAATGAGTTAAAGGTACAGTTTCCGGGAACCTACTATATTTATTCTTCAGACGAGTCCTTTGAGACCTATATTGCTGCAACAGAGGAAGAGGATCCATACCCAGTTTCTGCTGCAGATCTTGAAGAAATCAAAAGTGGAAAGACCCTGCACCTTCAAAGTACAGATAAGGCGCACAGCATAGGTCTGATTCCCTTTACCGATTACACTGGGGCTGTAGCGGGCTATATTAAATATGTCAAAGACAGACATACGGTCATAGACAAGCTCAATGCGCTCACAACCGGTATGATTACCATGAGTACTCTATCGCTCCTGCTCGTATCCCTTGTGGTTTATTTTCTGATTGGCAGAACCATGAAGAAACTGTCCATGCTTCAGGCATATGCAGGACGCGTGGGTGAGGGAGACCTTTCCATTGACTGCCGAATTGAATCGAATGATGAAATAGGGAGCATTTCACAAAGTTTCAATACCATGCGAAGGGATCTCAGCACCATTATTTCTGATATTCGGGAAGCCATTTCAAAGGTCAGTGTTTCAAATCACGAGATTTCTAAAACGGTTTCGTCCATAAGTGCGTCTTCTGCTTCTGTTTCGGATGCAATTGAAGATATAGCCAGCGGTGCATCGGACCAGGTGGAAAAGGCCTATAACGGCGTTGATAAAATGAAGCTTCTTGCAAAGGGCATACAGAGCGTTGTCGACATTTCCAATCAGTCGAAAATTGAAGCCGAGAATATGCTGGACAAGACCAATACGGGCATTCACACCATTATAACCTTGCAGAAGAACTTTGGAGACAATGAAAAGTCCATGAAGGATGTGGGAGACCGAATAGGTGAGCTGACTCAGAAGTCCAATTCCATTCGTGAGATTGTGGAGGCCATCAACTCAATTTCAGATCAGACAAATCTTCTGGCGCTCAATGCAGCTATAGAGGCTGCCCGTGCAGGCGAGCATGGCCGTGGATTTGCTGTTGTTGCTGAAGAGGTTCGAAAATTGGCCGAAGAGAGTGGGAAGGCGACTGAGGAAATCAAAAACATAATTATGGATATTGTGCATGTGATTGGACTTACAGAGCAGTCCATGACCGAGTCCAGAGAAATCTATGCTGTGACAGATGCTTCTTTGAAGGCTACATCAGACGCCTTTGAGTCCATAGAAGCACAGGTTAAGAAGGTGTTGGAGAATCTGGAGCAAACTGAGCAGTTTGTTACAAGCTCAGATCAGGAGAAGGACTGCGTGCTTTCATCCATAGAGGAAATATCGGACGTGTCTACTCAGACGGCTGCAGCAACCGAGGAAATCCTTGCAGCTGTAGAAGCGCAGGCTAATGATATCTCAAGAACAAGCGGATCGGTTCAAAATCTGAATCAAATTATTGAGGAACTCAACCGTGTTGCAAACAAGTTCAAAATCTAGCCGCAGGAACTTGAGCCTTATTCATGAGCCGACTCTAGCAAAATAGTGAATGAAAAAGCAGGTGCTGATTTGTCAGCACCTGCTTTCGTGTATTTTCAGACCCTAATTAGGCCCTGTATCCGTAACCCGTTCAACTCTGTTGCGTCCATTTCTCTTTGCCTTGTAGAGTCCTTCGTCAGCCAGCTTGACAGCTGCGTCAAAATCACCGTCAATTTCCATTTGAGAAACCCCAAAGCTCATGGTGATTTTTCTGTCTATGCCCAAATCTGCATAAGACATGTCTTCAAGTCTTTGACGCAAAAGCTCAGCAAAGGAAACTGCGTCTTGTGCTGTAGTGTTTTCAGACAGGATGATGAACTCTTCACCGCCCCAGCGGCCCGGATGGTCCACGCTTCTTGATTTGGTCCTCAGGACCTCAGCTACACGCTTTAGCACTTCATCGCCAACGTCATGTCCATAAGTGTCGTTGATGGATTTGAAGCGGTCGATGTCGCAGAGAATAACCGATACTGGGAACCGCACCTGCTTTTTATCCCGAAGAAATGCTTCAAGCTTTGACTGGAGCAGGAATCTGTTGTCAAGTTGTGTCAGTGGGTCCTTAGTCGCTTTGTTTTCAAGTACAGACTTATAGGCGCTTTCATGCTTGTCGAAGAAATAGAAGAGAAAGCCGATAATAATCATGGCGATGGTTGTGATAAAACCCACATGGAGTGCATGCGTGATACCCGCTAAAAAATCCTCTTCAGGAATGATGAGACCGACGACATAGTCGCTATTGTAGTCTTCGTAGAGTGGAAAATATTTTACATAAAAGACTTCGCCGGCAATTTTCAGTTTGAACTTTTCATCAAAGTCATTCTTTTCATCTACAACGCGGAATGTCTCCTGAACAATTTCGTTGTCGACATCGTAGTCGGCAGATTCGTCATAACCAAGTTTTCCATCTTTTGAAAATGTCTCGAAACCGATTTCTTCGCTTCGTCTGTTGATGACAACCACCTTGCTGTTGTCGGTGATTTTCAGATTTTTTGTAAACTCGGATAGTGCGTCAAAGTCAATCTGTACGCTGTAAACACCTTCAAACTGCTCATCCTTATAAAAGGGATTGCACACGGCAATGCCGATTTTATCGGTGTGGAAAAAGTCAAAGGTATGGGACCAGTACATGTCGTGCTCTGCTTGGGTAATTTTATACCATTCCCTGGTGCGGTGATCATACATTTCATTTTGTATGGATTCAGTATATTGTATGGCGCCACTTTCATCTCTGTAGAACCATTCGCTTACGATTCTATCGGAATCTCTAAAAATGATGTTTGTTGCAAGATTTCCAGAGTCCTCTCTGAGTACCATTAGGTAATTTCCATCATCATATCCAATGGAAAGGGCCTCAAGATGCTTCATGTGTTTCATGATCTCGAGGGCAATTCTTTCAATGCGGAAATAGTCCGTCTTAAAGTCAAGATTTTCAATTTCGGCAACCTCAAGAATTTCCATTGATTTATAGGCGTCTCCCAGGAATGTCTTGAGCTGAAGCTGGACAGAGTCCATGGATTGGTCTAGAAACTCAAAATTGGCACGTTTGGCTTCTGTTGATGTAATGTAAAGAACATACATGGAAAATATGATGCTGCAGCTTAAGGCCAGTACGATAAACCGCATTAAGTATTTGCCTCTTTTAATATGGAACAATTGGAAACACCTCTTTTAAGATCGTCTGTTTTCTAAGATACTTCTACAGAGGTTTATACCCAATTAGAAAGGGCTATCTCGCATAGATTATTTTCAGTTCCTCCCGGTCTTCCCTGATATGGCCTGTGTAGGTAAGCTGCTGTATGTCAAGCTCCATATGCGTTACAAAGAGGGTGTTTAGCGCACTGTAAAGGGTTTTATAAAGCAAGTCCCGATTGACTGCAATCATTTCAGGAGATTGGGCACCGCGAATCAGGGTGTGCTCCATAGGGGTGAGCATGCCGTCGACAAGAATGGTGCAGTGGCTGCTGTCCAGTCTGACCTTTACACGTTTTGGGCCCTTGCCGGTCGCCTTTTTAAGCAGTGCTGAAAAATCTCTTGAAATGGATTTTTCCAGTTCAAGACGGCGCTCTGATGACATGACGGGGACTAAGGCGGTATGCTGCTTTCGCGCCAGGATTTTTTCACCAATGGCGTCCAGCGTCTGCTCCAGTTCCTTGGCATCGATGGGCTTGACGATATACTTTGTAATTTCTCGGTCCACAGCTGCCAAAATCGTTTCTGAATCGGAAAGGGCAGAGGTGATAATGATGGGTGTGTCATACCCAAGCTCTCGAATGCGCAGTGTCAGTTCAAGACCGTCCATGTCGGGCATTCTGAGGTCCGTAATCAGAACATCAGGTACATCTGCTTCAAAGGCATGGAGTCCCTCAATGCCATTTGAGGTTACTGACAGATTTGCGACACGGCGTTTTAGGAACCTGCTCATTTCTTCGCGTGTGACTGCTTCGTCTTCAACATAGAGTACAGACAAGTGTGAAAGTGCGGTGATGTCTGGCATAGGGATCACTCCTCAATCGGTAGGGTTATGGTGAATTTCGTTCCGGTTTCTGTCATTTGAAAATCGACAAACCCGTTAAAGCTATTTTCAATAATCGACTTGGTAATGTATAGACCAAGACCCGTGCCCTCTTCCTTGGATTTTGTTGTAAAGTAGGGATCAAAAATCTTATCGATGACTTTTTCTGGAATACCGCCTGCGTGGTCAGTGATTTCAATCATGACATATTTCTGATCGGTTAAAGGCTCAGGACTTAAAGTGGCCTCAATGTGGTCAGGTGTCTTTAATGATGTTTCGATCAAAAGCTCTCTGTTGTCGGGCTGATTTTCTCTAATGGCATCGACTGCATTGCTGAGAATGTTGAAAATGGCCTGCGCAAGCTGGTTTTTCTGACCGCGGAGCGCAAGGTCTGCGCAGTCCATACGCCTTAGGGTGATCTTGTTGAATTTCAGGTTGTCCTTGAGCAGTTCAACGACAATATCAAGTGTCTGTTCAACTTCAAAACGCTCTGAATTGACCGAGGGCTTGAGAAAGTCCTGAAAATCATCGATGGTTTCTGACATCTGCCGTATAAGCAGGCGTGCCCGGTTGCAGGTTTCATCCATGAGGACATCATCGAGTTCATCAAAGCGATATGCATCCATGAGGTTGGTAATGATAAGTCCCAGGTTATTGAGGGGCTGGCGCCACTGGTGGGCAATATTGCCGACCATTTCGCCCATGGCAGCTTGGCGTGCCTGATGAATGATAAGCGCCTCCTTTTTTCGATTGTCTTTCAGTTCGCGCTTATAGAGCCGCTCAAGCTCCAGGTTAATCTGTTCGAGCTGTTCGATGAAGGCGCCATCTGGCTTGATTGCTTCCATTTCAGAAGTCAGCTCCTTCACAATGCGCATAAAGCGCTTTTCTGCACGTTCTGCAGCTTCACGCTGGTGTTTACGCTCTGTGATATCGTGAACCATGCCGAGAAAATTGACCGAGAGTGTTTCCGGGTCCTTGACGGATGTCATGTAGAGCTGGCCCCAAAATTCACTTTTGTCTTTTCGCCGGTAGAGGCGTTCCATGCCTATTTCTGTCACAACACCATCGCGCAGCTTCTTGAAGTATCTTTTTCCCGCGCTGATGCTTTCTGGGCTCAGTATGTCAAAAATACTCATTTCAAGGAGCTGGTCCTGGGTGTAGCCTGTCATTTCAGCCCATTTGGAGTTTGCCTGTAGAATTCGGCCATGACGGTCTGTAACCGTAATACCCAGGAAGGAACTGTCAAACATACGCTGATAGCGTTCGTGGCTGAGGGAAATCTTTTGCTCAGCTTCCTTTCTAAACTCAATCTCACTCTGTAATTTCAGGGTCTTTCTGTTCATATGAAGGATGTAGCCGAAAAGCGATCCGATTGCAATAACAGCCAAGAGACTCTGGTAGAGTCGAATGTAAAAATAGGATTTCTCCTGTTCAATCTTTCTATAGTCAAAGAGGAGAGTATTCGTATCGATAGGTCTCTGAATCAGGTGCAGTTCAGTCAAATAGTCAATCATATGGGTCCAGCGGAAGGGATTCATATTGCCGATTTCAACGACTGGATACAGGGTCAAGTCAAGGACCTGCTTGGCTTGAAACTTGTTGAAGGCCACGTACTCTTCATAGTCAGGCGCATCGGCATAGAAGTGGTCAGCAATGCGCTGTGCCATTTCTTCCGGGTTTTCCAGCGCATAAGCCCAGCCTTCAAGAGTCGCTTTTCTAAAACGCTCGACAAGCTTGGGGCGTGACTTTGCAAGGTCTTCTGACGTGAAGAGGCTATCTCCATAAAAATCGATGCCGAAATCCAGTGGGCTGATTTTACGAAGGGTATAGCCTTGCTGGTTGGCCTGATAGGAGATGGTGTCCAGATAACCTGGAATGACATCGTAGGTTCCGTTCTTTAGGTCTTCAAATGATAAGACCACATCTTTTGGGATGCTTGCAATATGTTCAGGGTCAATCCCTTCGTTTATGAGCATGGCTTGGAGCTCAATGTCCAGAAGATCGTGCTCGCGTCGTGCGACATTAAGCCGTGTGAAGTCATAAATGGACTTGAAGCTTGTGTCGGGCATGAGGTAATATGCCACGGGAGAGCGCTGGAAAATGGTGGAGACCACACGCAGGTCCAGTCCGGAATCTACTGCGAGCAGGATGTCCACACCGCCGACACCAAAATCAGCTTGCCCATTTTCTACAGCCTGAGGGGCGAGAATGACATTGCCCTTTGTATCTATACCCGGCCTGATTTCCACATCGAGACCGGCGTCGTCATAATAGCCTTCCCAAAGCGCTGCGTAGTATCCTGCAAATTGGAACTGATGCTCCCACCTGAGCTGCAGAACAATTTTATCAGGTATAGCCGCGGCAGTCTCTGCGAATGCAGGAGGTGACAAATTGGGCAATGTGGAGAAAAACAAGACTGAAATCGCCATCAAGGCGTAAAGGGTCTTTTTTATGGAATTTATGTGTTTTATAAGTACGCGACAAGGGTTCATAGCAATGCTCCTGACTGATTTTACTGGACTTCATTATATCATAAGAAGGTCAAAATAGGGCCGATGCACAGGGCTATCAAGAAGCTAAATCCTGTGCATGGCCCTATGGTTTTGTAAGTGTGATTGGTGCGGTTATTTTTTAATCAGTTCAAGAAGAACCTTCTCCGGTGTGGCAGGCAAGTCGCGTACACGAACGCCGCAAGCATCTTCTATGGCTTCTGTGATTGCTGGAGCAACCGTGTTTATGACAACTTCTCCAATACTTTTCGCGCCAAATGGACCCGTTTCATCAAAGCCGTCTGCCAGAAATACACGTATTTGTGGAATGTCCTTGCGTGCAGGAATTTTATAAGTCATAAAATTGTCTGTCTGAAGAACACCTGTTGAAGAAACACGCACCTCTTCAGTGAGTGCAAATCCCATACCCTGTGCAATCCCGCCTTCGGCTTGAATGGTTGCCAGCTTTGGATTGATCGGCGTACCGCAGTCGACGACACCCACAAAATCAGTTACCCGGACTTCGCCTGTCAGGGTATTGACGCAAACTTCAGCAAAACCTGCCATGTAAGGCGGTGCGGCTTGTTTTGGAACATATGAACCGGTTGTACTGAGCTGCCTATGGAGGTGGTTGTAAATGATGCTGTCGGAAAAAGCGCCGAGTGAAATACGATCTTCTACAGCCCCATCTGCACCATGCTTTTGAATATGCCCTTGGGCATAGGAAATGCATTCGAGTGGGACAGCGAAAAATTCTGCAGCTGTCGACTGAATCTGCGTAAGCATTTTTTCTGCGGCGTCTATAACGGCGTTACCTGTGGTGTAAGTGGTACTTGAAGCATAGGCACCGCTGTCAAATGGTGTGGTGTCCGTATCGGCCGCATGGACAATGATTCTGTCCACGGAAACCTCCAGAACTTCTGAAGCAATTTGAGCCATGGCCGTATCTGAGCCTGTACCAATATCGGTCGATCCGGTCAGCAGTGTGAAGAATCCGTCATCATTCAGACGCAGGGTGGCACTTGCCATATCTATGTTAGGCAGGCCTGAGCCCTGCTGCGCGATGGCAAATCCAAGGCCGTAGCGGTAAGGGCCCTTCTTGTTTTCAGATGTAGCCTTTTCCTTTTTCATATCCCATTGGAAATGCTTGAGGCCATCTTCGACACAAGTTTCAAGCAGGCAGGAATTCATATAGATCGGGGCATCTGAGGCACCCTTGGTCGTCATATTGATGAGCGGGGTGGTTTCACCCTTTAAAATCATGTTCCTGCGGCGCATGTCAATAGGGTCAAAATCAAACTTCCGACAGGCCTCATTGATTGCGGATTCCAGTGCAAAAGCACCCTGTGTCACACCGAAACCGCGCAGGGCACCACCTGGCACATTATTGGTATAAACTACCGTACCGGAGAATTTGCATGCCTTGACCTTGTTGTAGAGGGTAAGAACCTTCTTGCCCGCGGCACCAAAGGTTGTCTGGGCGTGTTCGCCATATGCGCCGGTGTCGGACATGCCATCCATTTTGATGGCTGTGATCATGCCGTCTTTATTTAGACCCAGTGTAATATCGAAGCTCATTTTATGTCTTGAGGTTGTGCCCCTGAAGACATCACGTCTGGAGTAGACAATCTTAGCAGGTTTTCCTGTGAGCTTGGTGACCAGCGCAGGGTAAAACTCGGCGTGTGCTGTTTGCTTGGCGCCGAATCCGCCGCCGATTCTTGGTTTGATGACACGTATTTGGTGACGTGGCATTTCCAGTGCGCGGGCGAGGATGCGTCGTGTATGATAGGGAATTTGTGTTGAGGTTACAACATTGAGTCTGCCATTCTGATCCAGATAGCTGTACGCCCTGTGCGATTCAAGCATAGCTTGAGCCTGGGCCTGTGTGCTGTAATGTGCTGTGAACACATAGTCTGAATCTGCGAGGGCCTGTTCGGTGTCGCCAAGCTCCAGTTCAACCTGACAGGCAATGTTGCGTTTTGCGTCACAGCCTACATTGATATGTGTAAAGAGTTCGGGTTCAGGATGTACAAGTGTCGTGTGGTCCAGGGCTTCATGCATGTCCAGGACGGGCGTGAGGACTTCGTAGTCAACCCGTATGAGACGCAGAGCCTTATCGGCAGTGCGTTCATCCTTTGCGGCGACAATGGCAACATCATCGCCAACATGCCTTACGTATTCGTCAAGAATGAACTTATCATATGCACTAAGCTCTGGATAACACTGTCCTGCACGTGTAAAAGGCGTTCTTGGAACATCCTTCCATGTCAGCACGGCGGCGACGCCAGGCAATTTCTTAGCGGCATCTGTTTGAATGGATCTTATTTTTGCATAGGCATGTGGACTTCTCAGTACTTTTACAACAAGCGCATTTGAAGGGGCGAGGTCATCTGTATAGACAGGGTGGCCCTGTACAAGCTGCATGCCATCTTTTTTTGGAATGGACTGATTAACATGATTCATTGTTTTTAGCCTCCAAGTATGCTCGAATTGCCCGTAGCTGTCCTGCATAGCCTGAACACCTGCATAGATTGCCGTTCAAGTAGTGCAGAATTTCCGCGTCCGTTGGGTTCTGAACACATTTTTCAAGATATAGAACGCTCATGATTGTTCCGGGACTGCAATAGCCACACTGCTCAACACCTTCGTTCACCAGATAGCTGCCAATGCGCTTGGCATCTTCCTTCACGCCTTCGATGGTAAGGATTTCCGTCCCATCGGCCTTCGCGGCCAGCATGACACAGGAGAGGGCAGGTTTGCCGTTCACGTGAATGGTACATGCGCCGCATGTGCCCGTGTCACAGCCCTTTTTCACACCCAGACAGTCAAAATCGCGAAGCAGGTCTATAAGATACATGTCGGGATGGATATCCGCCTCAACGGATTCGTTATTTAGCACAAATTTAATTTTCATGATTCATCGCCTCCATAAGTATCTGTTTAAGTAAACCGCCTGCGGCAGCACATCTGTAGCTTGAACTTGCCATTCTGTTTGAACCAAATTGTACACCCTGCATAAGTGCCTCAACAGCATCTCCAATGGTTTTTTGACTAAGCGGGTTCTTGTTTAGGACCTGCATTGCTTCATATGCGAGTACTGCACGATGCGGACGCGCACCGACTGCAATACGCCATTTTGAACCATTTTTACTGACCGCCATGTTGACCAGGGCATAATCAGCAGTGGAAAGTCGAGCGCTTTTAAATGCGGTGAAATCAAAGTTTTTGTGTATATGAACAGATTTCATAATATCTCTTGAATTGATGCCGTGCTGAAAATAGCTTTCTAGAGTACACGGTTCATGCTTGTAGAACGCAACTCTGCCTCCAAGTGCAAGCAGAGCCGTATTCAAATCGGAGAAGCCATAGCGGCTGTAAAGCGTAGCGCCGACAGTCACCATGCTGCGCAGTTGAATGCCAACAATCTGACCAAGGGCATCCTTAAAGAAACGCTGGATTTCAGGCGTGAAAAGGTCTGTGGTTTCCAGTGTGTGAAAATTCGTCATAGCGCCGATTTCGTACATGTCTTCTCCTGGAGCAATAAAATCCAGTTGGAGTTTTGAAAGATCAATGACATAGGGAAGCTGGCGCTTTCCTAGGCGCAGAAAGGCACCGCCGCCAATGAGCTGTGCTTTCTTGTGTGCGATTAGGAGCGAGTGTGCCTGGTCAAGTGAAGTTGGGGCATAATATTCTTTAAAGCGTAACATGGTTTACATCTCCTTACTTTTAGGACTATGCAGATTTTTTTGTAAGTGAGCCGGCAGGCTTGTCTTCGGCGTTTTGAGGGTATACAAGGTTCAGCATCAGTGCCAGAATGCCTGAAGCGACAACTGAGTCTGCGAAAAAGTGGTTCAGTACGCCAGGCAGCTGTTCAATTGAAGCAGGAACCTGAGCAAAACCAAGGCCTAGACCCAGTGAAATTGCAAGAATTGTACCATTGCGGCTATCAAGACCAGCCTTGGCAATCATTCGGATACCACTCACTGTAATCATGGAGAATACAACGAGAACTGCACCACCAAGAACGCTTGAAGGCATTGCGGCACAAATCGCACCGAATTTAGGAACAAGACCCGCAGCCATGAGGAAGACAGCGCCTGTAGCAACACTGAATCGGTTGACAACACCAGTCATGGCAACAATGCCTGCATTTTGACCATAGGCAGTGTTTGGAAGAACGTTGAAGAGTGCTGCGAACATACTGCCAACACCGTCTGCAATGACGGCGCCAGACATTTCACGGTCAGTCGCTTCACGGTTAAGGCCACTCAGTGTGATTCCTGAGATGTTCCCCAGCGTTTCAAGACCAACAACCAGGTATACAGCTGCAAATTTCAGAATGGCATCAAGGTGGAACTCAATGCCGTAGCGAAGCGGTGTCGGGAAACTGAACCAGCTTGCAGATGCCACATTGGCAAAGTTGACCTTACCCATAGGAATGGCAATCAGATACCCAAGTATAAGTGCTATAAGAATTGCAGCGACGTTTGTCATGCCTTTGCCGAAACGTTGAAGCAGTATTATGGTAATCAGTACAAAGAAACCAAGGCCCATGTTTTGAATAGAGCCGTAATCAGCAGCGCCAACGCCGCCGGCAAAATAGTTTACACCGACAGGAAGCAGAGACAGTCCAATCGCTACAAGTACAGTGCCTGTTACAAGTGGTGGGAAGAATTTTCTAAGTGGTTTTAGGAAGAAACCCATTACAATTTCTGCAATACTGCCGACCATGGATGCCCCGAGTATCCCCGGAAGACCATATGTACCACCAACAGCAATTGCGGTTGGCACGAATGCAAAGCTTGTACCCATGACAAGAGGAAGGCCTGCGCCGACACGTCCTACAGGATATAGCTGTACGAATGTAACCAGACCGGCAACAATCATACCGCACTGAATCATAAATGCCTTTTGCTCAGGTGGGAGTCCAAGAACGTTGCAAATGATGATAATGGGTGCGATGTTACCTGTGAACATTGCCAGAACGTGCTGCATGCCCAGTGGTAGAGCTACGCCGATTGGCGGCTTTCCATTAAGTTCATAAATTGATCCCTGCTGTTTTTCTTTCATAAAAATCCCCTTCCATTGATAAAAAGTATGAGAACGATAGATATATGGACTTTCTCTTCAAACCCCTGTGTAAGAAAAGAAAGTCTTGATACGGCCGAAGCCGCTGATGCCAAAACAAAAAATAAAAAGCCAGCGTCGAGGCATTGCACTCGAAGCTGACCTTATTAAAGTCTTGATTATACAGCCTATATGGTGGGAGACACCCAGCTGTTCTTTAAATCTTGTCAGATTTCTATGGTTTTGTCAGGTGAGCTGTTCCAGCGCTTAGTCCGAATCAGCATATTTTAACCTTAAAAAATTCTAGCATATATTTTGATCTATTACAAGAATAGAAGAGAATTTGTTGTATTTGCATCTGTTTTAATACGTTTTGATTGCAATCTAACTGCAGCAGTTGAAATTGATTTGGTTTCTTGTTATGTTTGTTTTGTGTTTACTAAAATAGAACGAGACGCTTGCAAGGAGTTCCATAATGAGCAAATTTAAAGCGATAATAAATTCATCGAAAAAGACCCTTCCGGTGCTGCGCAAGGTGGGGCCGCATATTTCTACCGCTGCAAAAGTGGTTGCCGGTATTGACAATGTCGCATCTTTGGCAAAACCCTTTACTGAAGACATGCGACTGAAAAGCACGGAACGCTTCAAGCGCATTGAAGCGCTGCAGAGAGAGAATGGTACAAGCGTTACGATTCTTATTGAAAAGGCAAAGCTGGAAGTGACTGCAGAAAATGAGCAGGATGCTTTTGATTTATTGATACAGGAGCTGAATGCCTTAAAGGAAAGTAAGATCCTGAGCAGTGAAAAGAATGTAAAGAGAGAGCAAATGCTGCTTATAGATAAGTTGAAGCAGATTGAGGCTGATGATGGCTTGATTTCTGATTATGTATACCGCATACGTCAGGCGTGTAATCCATCAAAAGCGAAGGGCACAGGTGTGCTGGGGGCGTGTAAGGGTATACTGCGTCTAAAAAAGTAAGAGCAAAAGGAGAGCTGGAATGATTACGATTGAGGGGTTTTTACTGGGGTGTTTTCTGGTAACAGCGGTTTATCATACCTATTTGTTTCTCTTTTACAAGGGAAACTATGCGGCGCTGTATTTTGCACTGATCACATATGCGTCAACCGTGTTGACACTTATCAAGGAAACGGATTGGATGATCAGGTATAAGGTCATACTTGTGATATTTATTATCGTACCTGTGTTTTATCTTGAGTTTACACGGCATATGTATCCTGCTGAGTTTAGGGGCAGGTTTGTAGAGGGAATCAGTAGGATTGTCCACATCTATGCGGCTTTGTTTTCAGCCCTGGTTCTAGTCTTGCCTATGGAGACCTTTTTAAAATGGTCCACCCTATTTCAAAAGGTGAATTTCCCTGTGAACATGCTTCTCATTGTCTACTTGTTCATACAGATGTTTCGAGCGGCACGTTCCAAACGGTCCGATGCGAGAATCCTGCTTGTGGGATTTTTGGTATTGTTTCTGACGGCTATTGCGATTTATATGGTTCCTGGAAGCATGATGAAGGAAAACAACCCGATTGGAGCGCTGGGGATATTGTTCCTTTACTCTGGAACCCTTGCAAGACGGTATTCTAAGGCCTACCATACCTGCGAAAGCATTGTTGAAGAGCGTACTGAGGAGCTCAAGGAGAAAAATGACGCCTTAAAACGTCTTGTCAGCAGGGATGCACTCACTGGAGCCTTTTCAAGACGTCATATTATAGAAGCGCTTGAGGCGCTTTTTAATAGAAATAGTATTGAAAACAAATCTCTTTCAATGATTGCTTTTGATCTTGACCACTTCAAAACAGTCAACGACACATATGGACATCCCATGGGGGACCGTGTCCTTGTGGAGATTAGCAAGAAAATTAACGTCCTGATTGCCAGCCGTGGATATAAACTGGGAAGAATTGGCGGTGAAGAGTTTATTGTACTCTTGCCAGATACAAGCCTCAATGATGCTGTTGAGGTTGCTGAGCAGATACGCGGCGCTGTGAAATCCATTGAATTTAAGAGTGGTGAGAACCCCTTCAGTATTACCTGCAGTCTTGGCGTTGTGACACAAAATGGACAAATGGAGAACTACGATACCATGATGATTCATGCGGACCAGCTTCTGTATAAAGCAAAGGATAGCGGTCGTGACCGAGTCTGTGTATAGATTGAACTGAAATGAAGAATATAGGCTGTACCCTAAATGGTGGTACAGCCTTTTCATGTCACCAGATTAGCTTTAGAACTTGCTCAAGCCGACCACGAATAGTTCTTCTATAGCGTGTTTGACGGGTCAAGTGAATGTCTGAAACTTGGACATACTTACAAAAAAGTGCGTACTTAATAAATGTCATGTGTCGACATATAATGATAGTGAAATTGGTAATGAAAACGAAACAGTGGCAGAAATGGAGGCAGACATGAAAGTAATAGCAATTAACGGAAGTCCTAAAAAGAACGGAAATACATACCATGCGCTTCGAGCGGTTCTTGATGAAGTCGAGGCGGCAGGCATTGAGACTGAAATAATACAAGTTGGCAATGCGGACATCAGAGGATGTCTTGGATGTGATATGTGCTTTAAAAACAGAGACGGAAAATGTGTGGTTACGACCGATTCCTTCAATGATTTTCTTGAGAAGATCAAAGATGCGGATGGTTTACTCTTAGGTTCGCCTGTTCACTACTCAGGGATTTCAGGTGCCATGAAATCATTTCTTGATAGACTCTTCTATGTGAGTGGCGCAAACGGAAACTTTTTCAAGGGTAAGGTTGGTGGTGCAATTACGGCGGTGCGAAGATCGGGCGGTATTCCTGCCTTTGACCAGCTGAACAAGTACCTGCAGTATTCGGAAATGCTGATTGTGTCATCGAATTACTGGAATGTCATCCATGGACGTGCACCGGGTGAGGCCGTTAAGGATGCAGAAGGTGTGCAGATTATGTCGCGTCTTGGAAAAAATATGGCTTGGGCACTGAAGGTTGTTGACTACGGTAAGGATGAAGTCAAGCATCCTGAGTCAGATCGAAAAGTTTATACGCATTTTGTTAGAAAAGATTTGGAATAAGGCATATGGATTGATGGGCTGGAATTCAGTAAGTATACTGAATTCCAGCTTTTTAAATTGTCTAGGAAATTAGCGTCAAGGTTCTCGGCTTAAGATTTGGGTAATAATATGTATAGAATGTTTATCGGGAGGTTGCCATGAATCCAAGGTCAAGTCTGCGTGCACAGGTTATATCAATGATTGTAATTTCATTTGTACTGATTACTGCACTGGTACTAACAGTCATGCTCATATGGAGCTCGTCCAGACTGAACTCAGAGTCAGATGCGCGCTTAATGACGCTTGCCGGCTATTACGCGACCAAGCTTGATACGGAGTTTTCAAAGAAAGTCAATGCGGCTGGCAGTATTGAAAACTATGTCCTATCCACATTTGACACAGATAAGCTCGAAAGTGACCCTGACTATCTAGATACCTATCTGGCGAGTATGGATCCCTATCTCTACAATGTCGCACTCGACTATACAAGTTCATATTTTTATATGAACCCATTTTATGACAAGAAACCTAGGGATATATGGTATTGGGATGATGATTTTGACGGCATCCCTACAGAAATGGTACATGCAGATTATGCGTTTTATCTTGAGGAGAAGGACAAAGAGTGGTTTTTTATACCTATGAGAACGGGCCATTCATTCTGGACCAATCCCTATGAATCTGTTATGCTGGGCAGTCATATCCAGTGGATTTCATATACCCAGCCTATTTTCATCGATGATTTCTTTCTGGGTGTTGTAGGAAGTGATTTTTACTACAATGAGTTTCAAGCGGAACTTGAGAACTTATCAGTTTACAATAGCGGATATGCCCTGCTGATCAATGAGAAGGGCGATTTGATTTATCATCCATCGTACGATTCACATGTAAACATAACTGAGATTGACAATGGGATGCATGGGGACTTATTTGACGAGATCAAAAACAGCAAGTCGGGAATCAAAGAGTATCGCGGAATTGATGGAAAGCAAAAGAAACTTGCCTTCTCAACACTCTCAAATGGATGGGTGCTGGCGATTGTGTCAGATATCAAGGAAATCAATAAACCCTTATTCGCACAGCTAAGATTTTCAGTTTTTGCGATTGCCTTTTGTCTTGTAATAGCCATTTTGGTCATGTCAAAATTCCTCGATATACGCATGAAGATGCTTGAAAGTGTTACAAACCAGGTTGTAAGTATTGGAAATGGGAATTATGATGATGTGATCAGCGATGAAATCCTGTCTGACAGTTCTGAGGTCGGACAGCTTGGCAAGGCAGTCAATCGTATGAATAAAGCCCTTAAGAAAGCGCGTCGTGAAAATGAAGCTTATAAGGAAAACCTTGAAAGGCTTGTTTATGATCGGACGCTGGAGCTTGAAAATGCAAATACGCACCTGGAGGTGTCACTGGAAGAACTGCAGAAAATGCAGGAAGAGCTTGTGGATTCAAAGAAAAAGGAAGCGCTCAGTAAGTTTATAATCGAACTGGCCCACCGTATCAATACGCCACTTGGTAATATCTCAATGGCCATATCAAATGCTTCCTATATAAAGAAGGGGATGGATACCGACTCTGATGTTACAGCAGAGCGTTTTAATGACTTTGTCATAACAGTAGAAAATACATGTGAAATTGTAAGCACTGGCGTTGAGGGTATCAAAAAAATCATCCACTCATTACAGCTGCTGGACATCAGTAAAAAGAACATTTATAAGTCCACGGTCATCATAGAGGACTTGATACAGTTAAGCGTCTCAGAATATAACATCCGGCATCCCCATGACCGTATTGTAGACTATAGGATCATTTCAGATCAGAGCACTGAGTTTCTAATGTCTACACCGCACTTTGTTGAAACGGTCAATAATCTCATTGAGTACGCGCGCAAATACGGAAAAATTAAAGAGTCGCGACAAATTGAATTCATTATTACACCAAATGAGGCAGGGGTCCAAGTCATGTTTAAGAATAACTCGAGTCTTCGATATTCTGAAATGGGACACAAGGCATTTGAACCATTTGCCCTGAACTCTTTAAAAACGGGGTCTACAGGACTGGAACTGCTGATGGTGTATAATTTGGTAACCGTTGCATTAAAGGGTTCAGTAAAGTGTGTTGAAGGCGCTGATGACAAACCTGTTATTGAAATGCAGTTCTTTGCGGAAGAAGACTAGTGCGCATAGTACTACAGAAGTGTATTGATGAATAATTTTGACTGTGGTATAGTGAATAAATAAGATGCTATGACGTTCGATTGTATGTTATAGCATCTTTTGTTGGAATAATAGTGAAGATGACAACGAGAGAAGTGAATGAGCGTGAATGATCCTACACAAAGCATAGGTGGCATATTGAAGCAGGTTAGGACTGAGCGGGGCCTGACTTTGGAAGAGACAGCGTCCATTACAGGCGTGAGTAAGGCCATGCTGGGCCAGATTGAACGCGGCAAATCCAATCCGACAATATCTGTATTATGGAAAATTGCCACGGGTCTCAAGGTTTCTTTTTCCGAACTGATGGGTTCTGGGAGTGAAACGCACGATGTGATTGAAATTGAATCACTTGAGCCTGTATATGAGTCTGATGGAAAAATGATACTTCATGACGTCTTTCCCTATAATCCAATGACGGGGTTTGAGTATTTTTACATCACCATGCTACCCGGTGGGGACCATGTTTCATCGCCGCACTTGAAATCGTCTGAGGAGCACATCGTCGTTACTAAGGGGACTTTGAAGCTAACGGTAGATGGGCACGAGCATATCATGGCGGCCCCTTCGGCACTCAAGTTCAAGTCAAATCTAGAACATAGCTACAGCAATCCTTTTGACAAGGAAGTTGTGTTCCAGAGTATAGTTAAATACTAAGCAACACTGGCAAAGCGTTATTTGTGTCAGTCTCAATATCTGTCAGAATCCTGTGATTCTGACGGTTTTTTACCAACCCAGGATGTTATAACGTACAATGTTTTAATATATTATAAGTTTCAGAGGGAGAGGGTGTCTTTATGCTTACAGAACGCATTAGAAAGGCAAAAGAGAACTATATCAATTCCAAGCCGGCAATTTCTTGTGAAAGAGCGAGAATCTGGACAGCGTCACATATGGAAACAGAGGGCCAACCTGTTGCAATCAGACGGGCAAAGGCCTTCAAAAAAACATGTGAAGAGCTTGTGGTTACCATTTTTGAGGGTGAACTGATTGTGGGCGCAACGGGCGAGTTTCGTAAATGCGGCATTCTGACGCCTGAGTTTTCCTGGACATGGGTAGACCGTGAAATGGACAACTTTGATAAACGTGTACAGGATCCCTATGAAATGACAGATGCCCAGCGTGAATTTGTTAGAAAAGAAATATTTCCTTATTGGAAGGACAAGTCCCTTGAAGAAGCATTTTTGGCACAGCTCCCACAAGAGACAGCCAAGCTTGTTGTCGATACGGGATTTGTCGACAATGACTCGAAGTGGCGTCAGGCCGTTGGAGAGATTACACCTGATTATCAGGATGTTCTATTTGTTAAAGGATTCCAAGGCGTTATTGATGAGGCCAAGGAGAAGTTAAAGCAGCTCAGAATGACTTCCAGTACGGAGCTTAAGAAGCGAGAGTTTTACACATCTGTCATTCTGACATCGGAAGGTATTATAAGACTTGCAAATCGGTATGCTGATGAAGCGCATAGGTTGGCTGAAGGTGAATCTGACTTAAGGCGCAAAGAAGAGCTTCTGGAAATCGCCAGAATATGTAGGAAGGTGCCGGGACAACCGCCAGAGACTTTCCATGAAGCAATACAATTCGTCTGGTTTACGCAAATGGGGGGAATCCTTTCCGAAAATCCTCTGGCACTGAATCCGGGCAGATTTGATCAATATATGTATCCTTATTATCAGAAGGATAAGGAAAAGGGGCTTTCAAATGATGCTCAGGTCCAGGAACTCATAGAAGCACTCTGGATCAAGTATTCAGAATGGGTTTGGACCATATCGGCAAATACAGCCGAGTTCTTTGCAGGCTACAATCAGTTTCAAAACTTGACGGTAGGCGGAAAGACGCGCAGTGGAAAAGACGGAACGAATGAACTGTCCTATATGTGTCTGAAAGCTACTGAGAATGCAATGACCCATCAGCCTGGACTAAGTGTGCGCATCCATCAGGACACGCCTTCTGACTTTATGGGTGCTGTGACAAATCTTGTGAGCAAGGGAACAGGTTTTCCTGCCATACACAATGATACGGTGGGGTATCAGATGCTGATCAATGCCGGATATGAGCCTGAAGACGCCAGAGACTGGAATAACTGTGGCTGTGTTGTGCCGCATTTTAGAAAGACAGGCGAATGGACATCGGCTGTAAATATCAATTTTACCGCTGCGCTTGAGTTTGCCCTCAATGAAGGAAAAAGTAGGCTGACAGGCGAGCAGGTGGGCCTTGAAGAAAAACATGCTTCTGAATTTGACACCTATGAAGCCGTAGAAGCTGCATTCTACAAGCAGTTCGATTACTTCATCGAGCAGTCGGTCACTGCAACCCTCATTGCGCAGAAGCTTCACAAGGAAATGGTGCCGCGGCCCTTCCTATCCTCCTGCATTGAAAACTGTCTGGAGCAAGGTCTCGACTTGGTCGATGCAGGTGCAAAGTACAATTTGGGACCTGTTCTCACAGGAATCGGTCTTGCGGTGACTGCAAATTCTCTTGCGGTAATCAAAAAACTGGTTTTTGAAGAAGAGGTTGTTTCCATGGAGGACCTGCTCAAGGCACTGGAAAATGACTGGGTGGGCTATGATGCCCTGCGTGAAAAAGCCCTTGATGTGCCGAAATACGGCAATGACAAGGACTATGTGGACGATATCGCAATAGAAATAGCCAATTACTACTACAAAAAAGGCACAAGCTTTGATGATATAAATGGAAATGCCTTCAACACTGCATTCATGGGCATCTCAAACTACCTGCCGACTGGCAAGGTTGTGGGTGCGACGCCATGCGGCAGAAAGGCCCGTAAGCCCCTTTCCGAGGGTGTATCGCCATTTGCAGGTTCAGATAGGTCAACACCTCTGGCTGCAATGCGTTCAGCTGCTAAACTCAATCAGGACGTACATTCAGGCGGTACCTTGTTGAATCTTCGTCTCAGTGAGGACCTGGTTCGCACAAAACGGGGTCAAAGCAATCTGGGCAGCATGGTTCAGTCCTTCTTTGCACTGGGCGCCTTCCATGTACAGTTCAATACCATATCCACTGAAGTCCTGCTCAAAGCGCAGGATAATCCAGAAGCCTATAAGGATCTGCTCGTTCGTGTGGCTGGTTATAGTACGCAGTTTGTAAATCTGTCGCGCCAGATGCAGGACGCAATCATTGAAAGGACAGCCCATGCGCAGTTCTAAACATGATGCCCATGCATTTGCCTATATGATGCAGCCGCAGAATTTTTCGGTCAATGATGGAGAAGGCATACGTACCCTGCTATTCTTTTCCGGCTGTCCTCTTCGGTGTGCCTGGTGCTCAAATCCTGAGTGTTTCTCTGCAAATAAGGAAAGCGAGTATGTAAGAAAGTACTCTGTGGAAGAAATTAGAGAAGTGGTGGACAAGCAGAAGGTCTTTTACAGACAATCTGGAGGCGGTGTGACCTTTTCTGGTGGAGAGGCAACGGGCCAGCTGGAAATGCTGGACAGGCTTTCGGAAATCTTTTATGATGATGGGCTGAGTTTGGCACTTGAGACTTGCGGCTATTTCAATTTTGAAAAGACACGGCCAATTCTTGAGCGAATGGACTTGATTTTCATGGACCTGAAAATCATGGATAGGGATGGACATTTGACTTACACAGGTAAAGACAATGATCTCATATTGAAGAATCTGAGCAAAATTGACAAGCTTGGGTGTGAACTTATTGTAAGAGTTCCTGTCATTGACGGGGTGAATGCGACCTATGAAAACATGCGTCAGACTGCACAATTTATAAAGGAAAATGTGAAGACCCCGAAAATTGAACTCCTGCCTTACCACCAGTTGGGAATGTATAAGTATGAGAAGCTCGGGCTTGAAAAACCCAGCAGGACATTTAAAACGCCTTCAAGTGAAATGATGGACGCGTTTGAGGCCCTCATAAGATCCCTTGGGGTTGAAACCGTCAGCTATAAGTAAATGAAATTGAAAAACTGCCTCTTTTTAAGTGAGAAACACACAATCTGTGACTTAAAATTGGGGCAGTTTCTTTTTTTGACTTTCATTTGGGTTCGTCCTTATAAGGTCCTTCATAGACACGGGCATAGTAGCTGCCAGGAAGTTCTGACATTTCCATTTGGGGGATATCCTGAGTTACAAGGAAATTATGCTCTGCTTTCCAGCTGGAATGCTCCCAGGAAAGGATGAGATAGCCTTCCTTGGTCTGCGCATTTGCACCTGTGATAAGATTCATGGACTCTGTCATGATTTTTCCCATGTTGATGGGAATATGGAAAATGCTCTTTGTTATAGTTCCTTGCAAACTTCAGCTTGTCCAAGTTGAAGACCTTGTCATCCCACGGACTGGGACAAAGCGGGGGCAGCATCCTGTTTCATTGTCATCCATATTCATTACAGGCAGATCAGAATAGTCATGCATGGCTCTCTCTCTCCTTTAGGTTTGAGGTTCACCGCAAACACCACGAACGCACATTGTACAGTTCATTCATATCACATCCTCTGGCGGAAAAACAGGTGAATGGTTAAGAAAATATCCAAATGCATGCATCACTTATCCAGCCAGTGACAAATGACTATGATACAATTATCACAAAGTGCTGGCCTTAAAAGAGAATCCTAAAGGAGACCGTATTTGCAATGACCGATTTCAATTTGAATAGGGATGTAATTGAGTACTATCATAGTGTTTCAAAGAAAAATGGTGTGAAAAGAAGCCAGAACAGAGTCGGTGAAATTGTGGATACGCAGTCTTTGGCGAGAATATTTGAGAGAAAGAGTGACCTTATTCAAGTGACAGAGCCCTTTCTGTACGATTTGTATCAGCGTGTTGAAAACACAGGTTATTTACTTGAGCTTGTCGACGAAAATGGGGTCATTCTATTCATGATAGGCGATCAGCAGATTATTGATACAGTTAACAAGCAGGGGATGCTTGTAGGGGCCTGCATGGATATTGGCAGCGTGGGCACAAATGCGATTTCTGTAGCAATGGGTGAAAACACGCCGTGCCAATTAAGGGGATCAGATCATTATCTCAATATTTTCAATCAGTTCACATGTTCGTGTGCCCCCATACTGGACCGGCTTGGAAAGACCATTGGCTATATCAACCTGAATGGATACAGTGAAAATGTCCATAAGCACACCCTTGGTCTCGTTGTGGCAGCCGCTAATGCGATACACAACCATCTGCTCTATGAGTTTACGCTCAACGAAATGAAAATGGCAAACAGAATAACGCATTCGGTTATGGAAACAGTCAACTTCGGTATTCTGACCATAGACAAGCGCGGAAAGATTATTTTTATCAATACCTTTGCTGAGAAAATGATCAATGACTATATGGCCGTGGGCAGAAAGGTCTATGACTACTTTCTGGAGCACGATTTGAGAATCAGCATTCTAAAGGGCGAAGAAATTAAAGATAGGCAATATACCCTAAAGGCATCAAGAACAGAAATGATTATTGAAAGTCATCTGATAGTAAATGGAGATGGCAACTTCGATGGCTATCTTATGATTCTCAAAAAGATAAATGAGATCATGGACATTGCCGGCAGATACACAGATTTAAAGGCAAAAATGCAGTTCAGTATGCTGATTGCTGAAGATCCCATGATGAAAAATGTCGTATATCAGGCTAAGAACATATCAAGCAGTCCTGCATCGGTTATGATTTTGGGTGAACATGGTGTGGGAAAGACAGCTTTGGCGGAAGCCATTCATAACTACGGCAATCGAAAGCATCTGCCCTTTGCAGTTGTGAACTGCTGCAATAAGACGGAGGAAGCCATACTTTATCAGCTGTTCGGCAGGTCTGAGCATGAAATTAAGGACGGCTTCAAGGGGAAGCTCAACGCCTCTGTAAACGGGACGGTTTTGCTCAACGATGTGGATTATCTGACTGGGAAGGTTCAGGAAATGCTGCTCTATTATATTCGGTCAAACAAGGCAAACCCAGACAGGGCTTATTCCAGAATCATTGCCACTTCCACACGCAATATCAATGAACTGATGCATCAGGGACTCTTCAGTGTAGAGTTCTATTATGAGCTGTCAGTCATTGAACTTGAAATTCCGCCCCTCCGCACCCGGTATAAGGATGTGAAGGCGCTGGTTCATCATTTTCTGGACTTGAAGTCCAGGCAGCTTGGAAAGCCACTGACTGCACCGGAACAAGATGTGCTCAATCAGCTGTACACCTACAGCTATAGGGGAAATATAAATGAACTGGAGCATTTGGTGGAACGGATAGTCACACTCGGCGGCAGACTTGAGCTGGACTTGAATTTGAAGGAAAACCAGCTCGTGGAGAAGGAAATTGTCAATTTCAATGTGGACCATTATACCCTGAAGGAGCTGGAAATGATTGCAATCAAAAACAGCCTGAAAAACAATGGCTATAATTATCATAGAACGGCACAGAAGCTTGGGATTAGCCGGGCCACCCTGTATAACAAATTGAAGAAAATGAATGATGTGTCAAAGAATTAGACACTTCGTTATTTTTTTGTCTAATATCCTGACACTTATATTTGCCCAGCCTATTATGTTTTCATAGACCAATTTATATACTAATACCAGCAGGAAAAATATGAATAGGAGTGATAATGATGGCACAGGCACTTTATTTTCCAACAACAGTACTCATGGGTTCAGGTTCAATCGGACTGATTCCTGACGAAATCAAGAAAATCGATGCGACAAAAGCAATTGTTGTAACAGACCAGGTTCTTCTTGACGTGGGTGTAGCAGGCAAAGTACTGGAAGTTCTCGACAAAGCGGGCATTGAATATGCGGTATTTTCTGATGTACAGCCAAATCCAACTGTTAAGAATGTGAACGACGCATACGCATGTCTGAAAGACAACGACTGCGACTTTGTTGTAAGCATTGGGGGCGGATCACCGCAAGACACAGCAAAAGCGGTTGCGGTTCTTGCAACGAATCCGGGAAGAATTCAAGATTATGAAGGCGTCAACAAAACGAAAAATAAAGGCTTGCCGATTATCGCAGTCAACACGACCGCGGGGACTGCGAGCGAGGCGACAATCAACTACGTGATTACGGACGAAGAACGTAAAGTGAAAATGGTACTGGTTGATACGAACTCCATCGCTACAGTCGCTGTAAATGATGCAGATCTCATGGTTAAGATGCCAAAGTCACTGACGGCAGCGACGGGTATGGACGCCCTTACACATGCCATTGAAGGCTACACGACAAAAGGTGCGACACCATTTACAGACATGTTCAACCTGGAATCTATCAAAGCCATATCAGCAAACCTCAAGGAAGCGGTAACAGATGGGGAAGATATCAAGGCGCGTGAAGGTATGGCGTATGGCCAGTTTATAACAGGTATGGGATTCAGCAACTGCGGACTTGGCATTGTGCATTCGATGGCACATCAGCTGGGTGGATTCTACGACCTGCCACATGGGGTGTGCAACGCAATTCTTCTCCCTTATGTTATGGAGTACAATGCGTCTGAAACTGGCGACAGACTGCGTGATGTTGCTCAGGCAATGGGTGTAGACACAAGTGGTATGGACACAGAAGCCGCAAACAAGGCATGTGTTACAGCCGTAAAGGCACTGTCACAAGCAGTGGGCATTCCTACGGACTTTAAAGCGCTGGGTGTAGACAGAAATGACATTGAAAAGCTTGCAGAGCTTGCCATGCTAGATGCCTGCATGCCTGGTAACCCGAAAAATCCTTCGAAAGAAGACATTATGAAGCTTTATGAAAGCGTGTTTTAGTAAAGACCCTATATGAGGCGATAGAAGTCTTTGGCGTTTTCCTTTCAAATAAGCAAAACTGAAGCACCCCCTAGTCACTGTGCATGAATATGCAGAGTGACTGGGGGGTGCTGTTTGTATTTAGGACAGGATTGCTTTTCCTAGAGCATCACTTAAAGTCTTGATGGAATCGATTGAAGGGTCAGAACCATCATAAAGAACAATCGAAACGCCCAGGTCTTCAGCACGGTTTCTGAAGGCTTCAAGAGGCGCGCTTGTCGTAACTAGAATTTTCTTAATGGAGTCAAAGCCCAGCTGTTCGCCATGTGTGAAGAGCTCGTATAAAGTGGTTTCCGTGTGTGATTTTGTATCCTTGCACGAAATCAGTACAAGGTTATTGTCATGAACGCCCATGACATCGATCTCGTTAATAACACGACCTTGACCGGTTTTCCAATAGAACTTGACACTGGACATGGGGGATTCCACAGACTTGATTTGTGCCAGTGCCCGGTATGTGATTGCTTCAAGCCAAGTTCCGGATTTAGAAAAGAACTCCTTGTAGTCCTTATCGTGAAAATAGACGACATATTCATCTGCCTTGGTTTTCACATCGCATTTTCCGGCCTTTGAAAGCAAGGTCAGGAGTTTGTCCATGAATTCCTTAGCTTGTGGTTTTTCTTCAAAAGTTTTCAGATTGATAAAAACCTTGTTCTTGTCATGAAAATGGCTCTTTATTGGAATAGGCCGCATCATGGACTGGTAGAGCTCAAGGTTGTCCTTGATCAGATCAAAAGCCTTTATTGAAGTAGGTTCGTCAAAAAAAATCTCGTTTGAAGTACTGATATTTCCACCGAAATTTTCTATGAAATCTTCAACATCCAGTTCCATATCATCCTGCTTCAGCTCTTCAAATATGCCATTGTTTTCAATGAATATGTCTCCGTCAACTTCTATGTAACAAAGTGTACATGCATCTTTAAGAAGACTTGCCATATTGAGGGCATAGGCATAGCCACCACTTGGGATAACAACCACATCTGACTCAGATACACGTTCTTTGAGATTAAGGAGGTTTTGCGGGTCGTAGGGGTCGAATGTTTGCTGCTGAACCGTTCTGCCTTCTTTACGCAGATATTCAATGAGTCCCGATTCTGAGTAGTTTGCAATGAATCTTGGATTTTTCAATATAATGACATCGTGCTTGTGGTAGTATTTTGCAGCAATGACATTGAGAATGTTCTGGTCGGTTAGAAGAATGTATATGTTTGCCATGGTTCCTCCTGGAATAATTGATGATCTTATTTCAATTATAAACCTTATTATGCATAGCATAAAGCCGTTTGGATATAATATAGGTATAGATTAATGCGTAATTTGCCGTTTCAAATGTTAAGGAGTGGATTGCATGAAACTTAGAAAATCATCATGGATATGTCTTGTCCTCATTTTATGCGTCTTCAATTATCAGACTGCTTTTGCAGATGAAGGCAAGTACCTCAATGAGGCCGAGCAATTGAAGCAAATCAATGTTTTCAAAGGCTCAGAGCAAGGCTTTGAGCTAGGACGTGAACCAACCCGACTGGAAGGCGGCATTATGTTTGTGAAACTTCTGGGTGCAGAGGCAGAGGCGCTGGAGAACAATTATGCGCATCCCTTTACAGATGTACCGGAGTGGGGGGCACCCTTTGTAGGCTATCTGTATAAAATGGGGTATACAAAGGGCGTTTCAGAAACCACCTTTGGTTCCTTTGACAAGATGCAGGCAAAGTCCTATATGACTTTTCTTCTTCGCGCCCTCGAATATGACGACAAGCTGGGTGACTTTACTTGGAATGATGCAATTGCCAAGTCTAGAGAAATCAATATGATTGATGCGCATTTAGAGGATGCGCTGAATACAGAGGTGTTCCTGAGAGACCATTTGGCAAAGCTTTCCCTTGATGCGTTAAAGACTTCAAGAAAGGGAAAAAACCTGACTCTGGCACAGAAGCTGGTTGACAAGGGGATGATCTCAGAAAGCCTTGCAAATGAACTGAATCTCTTAACCCCTCAAAATATTGGCAGTGCAGAGCAAGCTCCTGCAAGCGATGTAAAAGATATTGAGGGTGTCATGACCACAATTGACGGGGTTGCAAACTTCAAAGACCTAAATGGTCTGAGATTCTACAGACCGTTGATTAAATCTGAACTCTCGGGCGTAGGCTACGATGCGCTGGATACAATGAATATCTATCACAATGACTACACCATTGAAGCACTGAAGGCATCAAACTCAGAAATTCAGTGGGATGAATGGCTGCAGCTGGAATGGGGAAAATTTGACTGGAATGATATGAACCATGGCGATGATTTGTCCTTTGATGATTACTGGGAGGATTACGATGGCAGTACATCTGCAACTGTAGGCACTTATGGTGCGGCTTTTGGTCTTCGTGCACCTACTGAAGAGGAGCTGAAGATGTTCTTCGCGAGTCTGAGCGTCGGACCAGAAGAAGATTTAGGCTGGCCGCATGGCTATTACTGGACCATTGACATATCAAGTGAAGGCGAAGACTATCATAGATTTGTCGATAGCCTCAACAATATGGGACAGCAATATAACGACACGCGGGATTACTTCGTAATGCTGGTTGGAGATGCAAACGGTACGGCTTCAACTTCAAATGAAACGCCATTAAATGAAACGCCATCAAGCTCGGACACCACTTCAGTATCCTCCGCAGCCTCGTCAGCAGCTTCCAAGTTGACATCGACCTCTTCTGCAGCGCCTAAAATCACTGCAAGCAATGAAAAACTGTCAGGCATGAAAGATATACCAGGTGTTGCTAACAGCATTTCCATCGATGGTGTTCTAATTTATAGACCGCTTACAACCGATGAGGTTGAGGCAGTTCTAGGTGAAATGAAATATGACTATTCTGTGCCAGGAAAATATGGCTACAGCACAGAGAAAATTGATGATTACGTCATTACAGTAGATGAGGAAAAGGCACGCTTGCAGGCAGAAAATGCGTCAATTGATTGGGATGCGTGGTTTGAGCTGGAATGGCCCTTGTACGATAACACCAATGAACAGTATGAATATGGTCCAGGCACAGAATATGAGGGCGATTATACTGTAACCGATGGAAATTATCTGTTGATATTTGAAGGACAGAATTTGACAATCACGCCTAAGTATTTACTCAATGCCCTTTTAGAGGCCTACCCGAACGGTGCAGTTACCACAAAATTTGGATGGCCTACGAATTACGAATACAATACCTCATCAACTGATGAATTTGGAAATATGTATACAACAAACCTCAGTTATGTAAGCAGCTCAATTCATCTGGGCTATCATGGTCCTTGCTATATTTCGCTGATGGATTACGACGATGTCATTTATGAAAAGCTGACAGAATCGTCATTGGCAGACTAGGTGCAGTTCAAGTGTGAAATTGAAAGCAAATGAAGCTGAAATCAGATTTTCATCTTTAAAGGAGCACCTGTTTCTGAACTGAAGCAGGTGCTTTCATGTCGATATGCAAACTTTAGTCAAAATATGATATATTAAAATGTGATACATTAAATGGATTAAATCCAGGACAAGTACTTGAGCAGTCAATAGGCAGAAAATGAAATGCGCAGATGAAATTTCTGAATTGGAGTGACATAATTTGATGAAGCGTGCATATGAAAAAATAAAAAGACCACATGCGCTTAAGCCTGTTCGCTTGCTGGCGGGAATGATTGCACTTGCTATGATGAGCGGTAGCTGGAGCTTCGCTGCTGAAGTCCCTGAGCTGTTTGCGGGGGCGGCCTATGTCGGTGTGCTCGATCAGGACAAACCCCTATATGTCAAAGATGCCAAAGCGCAGCATGCAATTGCTAGCCTTTCCAAAATAATGACAGTGGAGCTTGTACTTGATGCAATAGAATCCGGTCAGATTTCCTGGGATGATGAAGTGGTGGTTTCAAAAGCGGCAGATGCACAAAAGGGGTCATCGATGCGTCTTGTAGAGGGTGAAGTTGTCACTGTGAATGAACTGGTGCATGGGACAATGATTCTTTCGGCCAATGATGCGGCCTATGCCCTTGGCGAGTTCCTTGGAGGTGACGTCGACCAGTTTGTTGAAAAAATGAACAGCATGGGCCAGACAATCGGTATGGATAACTTCCTGTTCATTAATCCGAATGGACTGCCCGAGGAAAATGACGCCCAGAATATTGCGACACCGGAAGACATCTTTAAGCTGTCACAATATGTTATTGAAGAACATGGCGATATTCTGCTGCCGATTACAAGCACCAAAGAATATACACATAATGGGAACGTTAAAAAGAGTACAAACAATCTGCTTAAGCTTGATGCGGGCTATGATGGTCTGAAAACCGGTTATACAGATTCAGCGGGCTATTGTCTGGTTTCAACCATAAACATTCCTGTCACTGAGTTTGAAAGTCAGCCACATCGACTGGTTATGGTGACTATGGGCGCCAATAGTGACGCAGCTAGAATACAGGATCATGTTCGTATGAAGGACTATATTACAGCGCATTTTTCGACACGGGAAATCATTGCAAAGGATCAGGTTTTCAAAACCATCGATATTGAAGGAAGCGAAGAAAACAGAATCAACCTGGTACCTGAAAAGTCTGTAACTAGATACTGCGACATGGATACGGCGCAAGACCGCTATCATGTCTTTGTACATGAGACGGTAACGCTTCCGGTCTACAAAGGCCAGGTTATTGGATCGCTTGTAATGCTGATGACGGATGGATCGGTAGAACAGGTGCACCTTGTATCAGATAGAACAATTTTGGATGGACAATCACTACTTAAAAGTAAGGAACTGGAGTAATTATGATCACGAAAATTTATCTGACCCGTCATGGACAGACACAGTGGAATCTTGAAGGCCGGCTGCAGGGAAGTCAGAACTCTGACCTGACCGACTTTGGAAAATCACAGGCAGGAAAACTGCGTGAAAGAATAGGGCATATTGATTTTGATGCAGTCTACACAAGCTCAAGCGGCAGGGCCATAGCTACGGCAAAAATTCTTAACGCCAAGGGCGCACCGCTTAATATTTCAAATGATATTGTTGAAATGGCTTTTGGAGAATGGGAAGGAAAACTCATTTCTGAAGTGAAGGCTGAAAGCCCTGATACTTTTAAGACCCTGTTTACAGACGCCTCTTCCTACGTGCCGGTAAGCGGGGAGTCCTTTGATTCCTTAATTGAGCGTGCAGACACGTTTATTGACCGCCTTGTCAGTAAGCACAAAGGCGAAACCGTTCTTGTCGTTTCCCATGGCATTACGACAAAGGCCCTTTTGGTTAGGGCAGAAGACAGAAAACTCGACACCTTTTGGGAAGGTCCATTTATTCAAGGGTGCAGTTTGAGTCTGATTGAAGTGCGTCACAGCGAAGACAACATGCTTTCAGAGGTGGTTTTACATGGAGATACGGCGCATTTTGAAGACTAATGCATTTGTCCTTTATCAGGGAATGCCAACCGACTTATGTAGAAACTGAATCCACATTTTCAAATAAAAGACCGAGCAGCTGCACAGTGCAGTCGCTCGGTCTTTTAAATTATGAAATCTATGTAGGGTTAGCTACTAGCTTGTTAATATGCTTGTGCTTAAAGTGGTTTGTCTTCAAGTCTTAAAATACTCGCTGTGATTAGAATGAGTCTTTCCCATGCAGAGCTGAGAAGCGCGTACTCCCGGTCTGTATGATTCCATTCACCTTTGACACCCATGCTGCAAAGTACCGGCACGCCTGAAAGGGTTAGGAAGGATGCATCCGAGGACCCACCAAGCACTTCCGGCGAGGTTTCGCCAAATCCTAAGTTGATGGACTCTGTATTGACAATGGTATAGAAACGCTGGTTCAAATTATCCGTAAAGGAAGGGAAGGAACCTCCGTAGTGTGCCTCTGAGCGTGCTCCAGTAATGCAGTCCCTTGTGCAAAGTGTATGAATATCGCTTTGAATACGGTCATAATCTTCAGCATCGTAGTAGCGGATATCCAGTTCCGCTTCGGCATAATCCGGAATTGCATTAGGGATTTTTCCACCCTGAATCGTGCCGGCACTGAATGTTGCATTGCTGTATTTTTGGTTGAGCTGATTGATGCCCTGAAGAATTCTGGTAATCTCATAGATTGCATTGATGCCATCGGCGAAATTCGCGCCGGCATGTGCAGATTTTCCGTAAGTCTTGATTTTACAGGCGATTCGGCCTTTTCTTGCAATGGTTATGCCGTTGTTGATAAGGCCTGTTTCCAGATTGAAGGCGCATTTGTAACCCGCTGCTTCAGTGCGCATGAGTTCAGCGCAGTTTGAGTGGGCATGACCATGCTCTTCGTCTCCGGCAATGATAACCTTGATCGGCTTGTCGTAACCCGTATACTTTAGAATCTTGATGATATATGGAATTAAATTGAGACCACCCTTCATGTCCAGTACGCCAGGGCCGTAAACCTTATCATCTTCGATGGTAAAAGGTCTGTTTTGAAGTGTTCCCGTTTTAAACACAGTATCCATATGTCCGGTAAGGATGATTCCTTCCTCAATTGGACCGGTACCCATTTCGGCAACGAGAAGAGGCCCCGAGTTCTCAAAGGTATATTCTTTCGTTTTAAGGCCGAGTGTCTCTAATTCTTGTTTTAGATGTTCGCTTAGTTTTGCAACGCCCTTGGGGTCGTGTGTATAACTTTCAATCTCCACGATTTCCTTCCAGCTGTTTGCAATCGAGTCTAAAGAAATGTCCATATCGTTCAGAATGTTCAGTATTTTCTCTTTCATCTATGCCTGCCTCCTTTGCTCACACCAAGTATATTGAAATGTATATTGGCGTGAAAGAGTCCAAAATGTGTCTTAAATTGAAAGTGAGACTATTTCTTATGGTTTTTAAGTAGGATTTCATAGACATCGCTAGGTCGTCCAGACGTACCGGTCAGCTTCTTTCCAACGTAATTTGCTAGGCCATGCGCTTCAAGGCGTCTGAGCATTCGGTTGGAACTTCTTTGTGAAATGGATAGTTTTTTTGAGAGCTCAGTGCAGGTGAAGCAGTTCTTCTTTTGTTTTTCAATCAGTGTATAGAGATTGTAGATTGCTGTTTGAGACAAGCCCGTCAGTCCTGCAAGTTCGTGTACATAGGTCTCTTCAATGCGCGGTGTGTCTTCATTTTTCGAAATCAAAAAGTTGAGCGGTCCGACAACATCTTCCTGATTGGACACAATGTAGGTCAGGTTCGTACTCTCTGAGTCAAGCCTGTCAATCGCAAGATTGGCGTGGAACTTTGCCTCGCTGGGATCAAAGCCATAGCCAATCCCAATATTCACATCACAATTTGTATTGGCATGAATGGAGTGGATCAGGTGAAAACGCTGAAAGCCACTTGTGTACTCAAGAAGGTCATCCTTATTCATGAGTACGACAAACTTGTCCCCAGATTCGCTGACGACCGCCGCCTTGGTATTGCGGGCGAAATAATAGATTTCCTCAGCGACCTTGATTTTCTCATGCATGTAAAGATATTCATCTCTTCGAATATAGGAGTACTCATTTTTGGGCAGTATCTGCACGATAAGTATTGCATTATTTCCAGATTTCTCGCTTCTCAGGTCATATTGCTGGATAAGCTGGTGAATGGTACGGCTTATGACTTCTGTTGTGGGGCGCACATAAACAACAGGAATATTTTGTTTTTTCAAAATGGCATAGACCGGATATAATGCTGTAATGCATCCTTCAACTTTGTGTTCATGGAAGAGCTCCATGTGCTTTTTAGCAACGCTGTCTGAGTATCCCTTTTGAAACCGTTCCCGCTTTATGACATGCATGGTATCGACATCGGCAGGCATGTCAAGGTCTCCAATCAAGTGACGCACAGCGGAATCCGTATAACTGTCAATGCTGGTATGCTTGAAGTCAATGCCCATGAGTGCCAGCTTGAGCATGGCATTTTGGAGCGATGACCAGTCTTTTCGAAAATAGCTGCAGGGAATCTGGGGAGAAAACAGGTTGTTATAGAATTCATGCTGGAGTTCACCACAGAAGATAATGCCATTTAACTTATTTTGAAGACGCAGCAAGCTGCTTTCTGATTTCTCATTATAATAGTCATGTTCATCTTCAACATAAACAGGTGTGATATCCGTAAAAAAGGTATCAACAACTTTGCGAACATGGTCAAGCCGTATTTTTGATCCAACAAATCCAATATGCATGGGAAAGACCTCCTTAAGGGTTCTTTGAAGGGGATTTTGGACATATTATAGCCAATATTCAGACAATATCAAATCAGCTATTATTATGACTATAAATTATTAGGCATATATATGCAACTATTTATCAGGTAGCAAGGGGGTCCATTATGGCAGAAAAAGTTTCAACGCATTTAAGTGAAAACAAAAGTCCGGAACCTAAAAAATCACGATTTAGAATTCCGGATACCTACGTAATCTTAATGATGATTATCTTAGGTGCAGCACTCATGACGTACATCGTACCAGCAGGGGTTTATGACACAATTGAAGGTTCAAAAAATGTTGATCCAAATTCATTCCATTTTGTAGAACAGTCACCAGTAAATCTACTAAGTGCAATGAACGCAATTTCGCAGGGATCTATCAACGCTGCTAAGATTATTTTCTGTGTATTTCTAGTTTCAGGGGCATTCAAAGTCGTAAACGATACTGGGGCGATCGAAGCGGCAATTGATTATCTGTCCAAGCGCATGCAGGACAAGGTCATCTTACTGATTCCGGTCATCATGATTGCCATGTCGATTCTAGGTTACCTTGGAATCATCGTAAATCAGACAATTGTATTCATTCCGATCGGTCTCATTATAGCCAGAAAACTGAAGATGGACCCGATTGTAGGTCTAGCAATGATGTATTTGGCAACCTATTCGGGCTTTATCGGGTCTGGCATGTGTCCGTTCACAATTATTGTTGCACAGACAGTATCTGGACTACCGCTGCTTTCGGGCATTGTGTTCAGAACCATCGTATTCGGTGCGCTTCTTCTCTCGGGAATTGCTTACTTAATGCACTATACGAGAAAAGTCATGCAAGACCCGTCCAATTCAGTGCTGGGAACATCGCAGTTTGACTGGGCAGTCGATTTGTCCGAAGATCCGATCACAGAATTTTCAGGACGTCACAAGCTGATTCTAGTTCTGATTTTCTTAACATTTGGAATCTATGTTTACGGTGTTCTGAATATGAAATGGAGTATGAACGAACTGAGTTCGGTAACACTGATTCTTGGTATTGTTGCAGGCTTCATTAACAAAATGAGCATTGATGATATCAGTAAATCCTTTGTATCAGGATGTCGCATGGCTACATACTCAGCAATTCTTATTGGATTTGCAACTGCAATTTCTGTAATCCTGTCGCAAGGTCATGTAATCCATACCATTATTTACTACGCGTCAATGCCTTTGGCACACCTGTCATCCTACGCGTCAGCACTGTTCATGTTTGCTTTCAACTGGGTATTCAACTTCTTCGTACCATCAGGAAGTGGTCAGGCTGCGGTAGTTATGCCGATTCTAGCGCCGCTCAGTGATATTATTGGGCTTTCCAAGCAAGTTACGGTATCAGCTTATAAATATGGTGATGGCATTACAAACTTGATTATTCCAACATCTGGAACACTCATGGGCTTTATTGGACTTGCAAAAATTCCATACCAGAAATGGTTGAAGTTCATTCTGCCTCTAGTTGGCATCTGGACATCCATCGCAGCAGTTTCACTGCTTATCGGTGTTGCAATCGGCTGGCAATAGGAGGTAGAAAATGATTATTGATCGCTTAGATATTATTAGGGTGAAAAATCCATTTGCATCACCTTTTGAAACGAGTTTTGTCAAATTTGTCGAACGTGATGCGCTGATTATAAAACTATATGCGGGCGATTATGTGGGGTATGGTGAGTGCAAGGCCTTCTTTGCACCACTGTACAATCCCGAAGATAACGGTACATGCATGCACATCATAAAGAACGTTATTGCACCAGTGATTTTGAATAAAGAGATTGAAGGTCCAGCTGATTTTATGAATAAGGTTGCATTTATCAGAGGCAACAAGCTTGCCAAGGCTGCTGTTGAAAATGCACTTTGGGATATTGAAGTGAAAAGGACTGGAAAATCACTTAAAACACTGCTGGGTGGTACAAGAAGTCAAGTTGAAATAGGCATTAGCTTAGGTATTCAGCCAAGCATTGATGTCCTGCTTCAAAAAATTGAAAAGGCCCAGCAGGCGGGTTACAAGAGAACAAAAATCAAAATTAGACCAGGTTGGGATTATGAAGTGATTAAAGCGGTCCGGGAGGCATTTCCTGATATTGTGCTCACGATTGACGCAAACTCAGCGTATACGCTCGACGATATTGACCTATTTAAATCTATGGACCCCTTTAATTTGACATTTATTGAGCAGCCGCTCGCTGAAAATGACATTATTGATCATGCAAAGCTACAAAAGGAAATTCAGTCACCAATTTGCCTGGACGAGAGTATTGAATCTGTTGAAGACGCGAGACAAGCCATTGAAATGGGCAGTTGTCGTGTAATCAATATCAAATCCAGTCGCTGCGGCGGTATTGGCGAAGCCATAAAAATTCATGATTTGTGCATGGAACACAATATACCAGTTTGGTGCGGCGGTATGACCGAGACCGGTATAGGACGCGCTCAAAACATTTCGCTTGCGAGTCTGCCGAATTTTACGCTGGCACATGATATCGCACCGAGTTCACGCTACTTCAAAAGAGACATTATCAGTCCATATGTTGAAATGACAAATGACGGTATGCTGTATGTTCCTGATGAAACCAATGGCATTACCTATGAAGTCGATGAGGCTGAAATGGAACGCATTACAGTCAGCCGTGAGATTATTAGAGGATGAAGGTAAACTTGAGAGGTGGCACCATGACAGCATCGGTTCACCCTTGGAAATTCGACGTTAGTAAATAGAAAGAAGGCACAAAAATATGGATCAGGCACTGAGCGATCTGAAGGTACTGGACTTGACCCGGGTACTGGCAGGACCTTACTGCACCATGCTGCTTGCAGATATGGGCGCAGAGGTCATAAAGATTGAGCAGCCAGGCAAAGGGGATGATTCCAGACAGTTTGGACCCTATGTGAATGGTGAAAGCGCATATTTCATGAGTATCAATAGAAACAAGAAAAGTATGACGCTGAACCTCAAGCATCCGAAATCCAAAGAGATGTTTCTGGAGCTTATAAAGCAAGTTGATGTGGTGGTTGAGAATTTCAGACCTGGAACCATGGAGAAACTCGGCTTAGGATATGATGTGTTAAAGACAGTCAACCCAAAACTCATTTATGCAGCCTCGTCAGGCTTCGGACACAGCGGTCCCTACAGCAAACGGCCTGCATATGATGGTGTTGTTCAGGCAATGGGTGGCATTATGAGCATAACGGGAGCCCTTGGTGGAAAACCAACGCGTGTTGGACCATCTGTAGGTGATATAACAGCAGGTCTTTTCACTGCAGTGGGTGTCCTTGGTGCAGTAAATTACAGAAATCGCACAGGACTGGGTCAGAAGGTGGATGTTGCCATGCTGGACTGTCAGGTAGCAATCCTTGAAAACGCCATTTCACGCTATTTTGTGAGTGGAAAGTCACCTGAACCGGCTGGAAACAAGCATGCCTCCATCGTTCCGTTTGAACCATTCGATACAGCAGATGGTGAAATCATGATTGCTGTTGGCAACGATGGACTCTGGCAAAAGTTTTGCCACGTGATAGACTTGCCGAACTTGCTTGAAGATACACGTTTTACAAGCAATCCGCTTCGAAATGAAAACTATGAAGCCCTGCGACCTATACTTGCAGAGTGCTTGATGAAAAAGCAGACCAAGACGTGGCAGACTCTATTTGATGAAGCGGGCGTGCCGAATGGTCCTATCAATAATGTTGAGGGTGTGGTGTCCGATCCACAGGTTCAGCACCGCGACATGATTGTGGACTGTGAGCATCCGGTTGCAGGGACGATGAAAATCCCGGGTGTACCAATAAAAATGAGTGAAACGCAGGGCGTCGTAAGATACCCTGCACCCGTTCTTGGTGCCAATACGGCGGATGTGCTGACCTCTTATCTTAAGATGAGTGAATGTGAAATTGATGCACTAAGGGCTCAGGGTGTTATTTAATAAAAGACCAAATCGTAAATCCCCCTTGAATCAAGCGGTCACAGACTGCGGTGATTCAAGGGGGATTCATTTGTTTTATAAGATATGATGCTGGGATGCTATGGGCACAGTTTCAGTAGCACATTGCAAGTGGTTGCTTACAAGCTGTCTTCAACCGCTTCAAGTTCAAACCAAAACTGAACGCCTTGGGGTGTGTTCTCAGCACTGAATTTTGCATGGTGTGCTTCAAGGATTGATTTTACTATGACAAGACCAAGACCCGTTCCGCCCTTTTTTCGGTTTCGGGAGGTCTCAATTCGGTAAAATGGTTTCCAAATGTCTTCAAGTGCATCTTCTGGAATGGGGTCGCCGCTATTTTCAATCTTGAAGAGGGCCTTGTTTTTAAGAGTTGAAACGCATATATTTATGTGCCCCTTGGAATGACAGTACCGTATTGCGTTGGATACAAGGTTCTCAAGCACCTGCTCGATTTTATCCTGATCTGCATTTATAAAGCACTCATCCAGGTCGAGGTCAACAGAGAGCCCTTTCTGTTCAGCATAGGTTTTAAGTCGCCTATAAACACGGCTGACACTCTCATTCAGACTGAAAACACCAAGATTTAAGGCAATGCCCTTGGCTTCATATTTTGAAATCTCGAGCATGTCATAGACCAGCCGTTCCATGCGCTGTGTTTCATCAAGAACAGACTCCAAATGTTCAGGGTCATCATAAAGTCCTTCTCGTATACCTTCGACCAGCCCCTTCATAATTGTAATCGGGGTTTTGAGTTCATGTGATACATTGGCTACGAAAGCTTTTCGGATTTCTTCCTGCTGTGTCTTGAATTCTATTTCGTCTGTCAGTGAGGCGTTGGCATTTTCAAGTGCGTTGATCTTATCTTCCAGGCTTTCAGACAAAATATTCAAGCTGTGCGCCAGACTGCCCATTTCATCCTTTGTTGTGACCTCTACTTTACGACTGAAGTTCATATTTGCCATATCCTTCGCAATGGATTCCATCTTGCGAATCGGCCTTGAAAAGCGTCCTGCAAAAATAAAGGTTGCTATAAAACTGATAAATATGGCAACGACAAAGTTAATCCAGTAGAATTCTCGGAAAATCGAGACGGTAGATTCCGTATTTGCTGCCGATACAACCGTTATGAGTAGAAAGTTTCTGCCGCCGGGGAAGAAAACGGGTCTCGCAACCAAACGATTTTCTGTTGCGGTCCAAGGATCTTCAAAGTCAAAGGTGCGAAGGGAATCGTCTTCGAAGAAGGCATCCATTCCATTTTCAATAAGAAAGCGTTCGATTTGCTCGCCGTGATAGCCGATCAGTTTTTGGCTGGCTTGGGCTTCCATATTTCTAGCGTTGTTGAATATGATTTCGCCGTGCTGACTGATGACCTCGTGGTTGCTCAGTTCAGCCATGAGCTGTTCGTACTCTTCCATCGGCATGTCGCTTTCGCGATAGGTGGATTCCAAATCTAGAATCATGCCTTCAGTTTCAATGAAGAAGGCTCTGAGCATTTGTGCATCCATCTTGAATCCACTGAACTCAATCCATTGGGCATCGTTAAATCGGGTGAGGGCGTCTGGGTCGAATCCCTCGACGACCAAGCTGTAAACCTGTCCATCATCAGCCTGAACGAGAAGGGTATTGCCTGAGGCATTCAGCTGTTCAAAAAAGCTCTTCTCTGGATCAATGACAACAAAAGGCGTATTGTGAATCATACTGAACTCCGCTGCCAGTCTGTAGAGCTCACGTTCGGGTTCAGGCGATTCAAAGGAACGCGCAACCAGATCGCCGACTGCATCTTCAATGGCCTGCATGCGTCTGCTTTCAAAAAAGTCTCCAATAACAAAGGTTTGAATAATGAGTAAAAGTGCAAGGACCACAACAAAGAGGCTTGTGGTAAATAGAAAGATTTTGTTCTTAATACCAATACGCATCAGTCTCTCACCTCAAATTTATATCCAACTCCAAAGATCGTACGTATGTAATGGGAGCGGTCTCCGAGGATTTTGCGAAGTTTTTTGATTTGCGTGTCAACAACCCTTGTATCCCCGCCATACTCGTAACCCCAGATTTTACTGAGTAGCTGGTCCCGCGAAAAAACATGGTTGATATTCTCCATGAAGTAGACCAGAATGTCAAATTCCTTTGGCTGCAAAGTTACCTCTTTGCCGTCAATCCTTACGCTGCGCTGCGATTTATGTACAGATATACCACCAGCTTCAAGTGTGCCTTCGTTTTCTAGCACAGTGCCTTTGGCGCGGCTTAATAGCATTTTTGCCCTTGCTACAAGCACCTTGGGACTAAATGGCTTTGTCACATAATCATCCGCTCTGAGCTCGAAGCCCATGAGTTTATCATCCTCTTCGCCGCGTGCCGTTAGCATGATGACGGGCACATCGCTGATTTTACGAATACGCTTACAGACGGACCAGCCATCCATTTCCGGCATCATGATGTCCAGAATGACTAAGTCAAAATGACCTTCCTCAAAAGTAAGCCACCCTTCATAGCCATCCGATGCAAGGGTTACATTAAATCCTTCCTGTTTGAAAAAATCAGATATGATCTGCTGAATTTTAATTTCATCTTCTATTACAAGGATATTGTGCATAGTGTCCTCCCAATGATCCAAATGTTTTTATTCATTATACCCATAATACCATCATGGCACAGGCTGTAAGTGATTTCAAAGAAAAAATGATGATGTGTAAAGTGTTCAGAACTTGTTCCAATCGAGTACACAACTTTTACACATTTGGAGACTAATCTATATACAACAAAAGGACAACAACCACGACAGACGGTAATCAAGCGAGATACAGGTTGTTAAGAGGGTTTGCTTTTAAGGGTAGAACAAGGAGGATGACTTATGAAATCACTAGTAAACAAAACGGTAAGTATGATGATGGTAGCGGTATGTATGATGGGAACAGCGGCTTTTGCAGATACTGGAAGCAGTGAAGTGATTCAGATTCAAATGTGTACAGCTGAAGAGACACTTGGCGGGATTCCAGAATATATTCAAGGACCTGACAGAGAAGATCTTGAACACCTGCTGAACAACATCGATGAGTACAATTCGGTGGGGCAGTTCGATAAGGCTAAGGAACTTTGGGAGACGGTTTATGCAATTGTAAATCCTTATAAGGAAGTGTACGAATCACAGCATCCACAAGAAAAACAAATGACTGATGAAGAACTTGTTCAGAAGATGATTCATGACCTAGAAGCAAAGATTGAGCGTTTTGAAAGTGCCGGTGACTATGCGCTGGCTGATGAGGTTCGCGAAGAGCTTGACCGAGTTCTACTTGCAGTCTTCGGTGAGCAAGATCCAAACGCTGGCATTGACCCAGGTGTACAGGAAGACCCAGATGCTCAAATCGATCCAGACCTACAGGAAGATCCTGATATGCAAATAGATCCACATGCTCAAAATCCGGAAATGGCACCAGAAGACGTGCTCTTTATTGAAACCATGGAAGATGAAATCAGACGCCTTGAAGAGATGGGAGATTTCCAAGCGGCGGATGCACTTAGAGCAGAGCTGGAAGCATTTCTGAATGGTGTATTCAGTCCAGACTTTGGTGGGGACGAAGATGGCGCTTCTATGAATCCGGAAGTACTGTCACTTGAAGAAATACTAAGCAGACTGGATTTCGAAGTTTCACCTGAGCAATTTGAAATGCTTGAGCAGCTCGTTCATGAAATCAATAAAGTGGCGCTGGGTGACATGCAGTAGGATTTTTATTAAGCAGCAGTGATTCATTTAGACGATCGAAGTAAAAAGGGCGTATTGCAAATTGCAACACGCCCTTTCTTTGCGGGTATTTCCCATTCGCAGTGGTATTATCCAGATAAAAAACTAGTCTACATATTTCTTTAGGTAGTAGGCTATTTGGTAGTATTCCAGGCTATAACCCCGATCCTTAAGTACATTGGCGATTCGGCGTGGTCCAAGACCCTCTGACCGCAATTGGGCAATTTGATTTTTAACATTGTCGGACATCAAATCATAGCTGTGTTCAGAGGTCTGTGCAGGTGGTGACATGGGCTCGTCTTCAAGAATTTCAAACGGAATGTGCGTGACTTCCACATAAGTCGTAATAGAGTCTTGGTCTTTGGCATCGGCTATGAGGGGCGCAGCGGCATCGATGCTGAAGTTGATGATATCTCTGAACTGTCTGATATTGCGTGGGTAACGTGCTTTTAAGAGCAGTTCCCTTGCTTGTGGTGACATTTTTACGGTGTAGTTGATATGGTGCACCTTCTCAACGGCATTTTGATAATTCTGAATGAAATGAGAGAGCAATAGGGACTTTTCCTCCGTACTGCGTTCGTCAAGTGAGGGCAGATGAATTTGATATTGAGCAAGGCGCTGGTAGAGTTCGGGGAGCAGTTCGGTTTTCAGGTTTTTTGTAGATGCTGCAATAATGATAACATCCACGCTGTAATCTCTATTGCCGCCAATCCGGCGCAGCTTTCCAGATTCAATGATTTTCAGAAGCAGGTTTTGATAATGCTCAAGTGCATGGGCTTCGTCAAGAAAAAGAATACCCCCATTGGCCTGTTCGAACAAACCACGTTTGTCCTTTGAGCCTGTATAGGCGCCTGACTCACTTCCGAAAATCTCTACAGCAGCAATATCTGGATTGGTGAACTGAGCACAATTGACTTCGATCAGTGGTGCGTCCTGGTCGATAACGCCGATTTCCTTGGCGTAATCATAAATCAGATTGGCGAGCATAGTCTTACCCGTTCCAGATTCGCCTGTAATAATGGAGTGCCGTGGTCCGCCGAGTGATCCCACCGTTCGTTTCGCCTGAACCAGGACGGATTTCAGACTGCCGGTATTTCCAATGATATCGAGAATGTTTTCTTGTGATTTGTTGAGCTCCAGGTGGAGTTCCAAATAGGATATTCTCCGGTTAAGCGCCTCAATATCGCGTATGTCCTTGAATATGGAGTAGGCACCAATGAAGGTGTCCTTACGGTATATGGGATAGGAGTTCACAACATATTTTTTATTTCCGATGTAATGGATTTTTTGATCCAGCATCGGTTTTTTGCTTTTTAAGACATTGAGCAGAACGGCTTCATCATAGAACTTTGAAATGTGCTGTCCCATCATGTTTTCTTTACTTGAATTGGCATAGTCCGCGGAAACTTTATTTGTATAAATGATTATGCCATTCTCGTCAACAACGTTGATGCCGTCGTTTGAAGTGTCGAGAATGCAATCCATTATTTTGCTTTGAAAGAGTTCTTCTTTTGTTAAAAACATAAATGACTCCTTTGTTGTAATATGTGACTAAGTATAACACTGATTATAACATAATCTAACGTTTGATATTACGAAAATGCTGCAAATACAGAATTGTAAAGTTGGCACATGAATTGCTTAAGTATATTGGTGTATACAACAATGTTATTCTCACACAAATAAGGCATACGTAAAAACAATGATTAGGAAATGATTCACGAGGAGGTTCAAATGTCAAAATTAACAGAGATCAGATGGCATGGTCGAGGTGGGCAGGGCGCAAAAACCGCATCCTTGCTTCTTGCTGACGCTGCATTCAATACAGGTCAGTATGTACAGGGATTTCCAGAGTATGGCCCAGAACGAATGGGAGCACCCATCACTGCTTACAATCGAATCAGTGGGGATCCAATCCGGGTGCATTCCAATATATATGAACCGGATTATGTCGTAGTTGTTGATGAAACACTGCTGGTATCCATTGATGTGACAGCAGGCCTTAAAAAATCGGGTGGCATTATCATTAACACTGAAAAAAGTGTTGCTGAAGTGAAAAAGTATTTAAAGGGATACGAGGGAAAGGTCTGTACGATCAATGCTCGAGAAATTTCAGAGAAAACACTTGGCAGATACTTCCCAAACACACCAATGCTGGGTGCTGTTGTCAAGGTGAGTGGTGTCATGGAAGAAAGCCAGTTTCTCAAAGACATGGAAGCATCCTTTGCACACAAGTTCGCGACGAAGCCACACGTAATTGAAGGGAACATGAATGCACTCAAGATGGCAATGCAGGAGGTTGAAGGCATATGAAAAAGAATATTACACCAGAGATTTCATGGAAAGACATCACGCCGGGCGGCACGGTCTATGAAGGCGGCACGGCAGCAGCCTTTATAACAGGTGACTGGAGGACAATGAAGCCGGTATTTGTTGAAGACAAGTGCAAACAGTGCCTGCTTTGTGTTCCGGTTTGTCCAGATACATCCATACCCGTTGAAAATGGAAAAAGAATTGATTTCAATTTTAACCATTGCAAAGGCTGTGGTGTCTGTGCCAAGGTTTGTCCGTTCGACGCTATTGAGTTTGTGAAAGATGAAAAGTAGGAGGACTATAATGACAATTAGAGATAGATTATCGGGGAATGAGGCTGTTGCTATTGCCATGAAGCAGATCCATCCTGATGTGCTCCCGGCATTTCCAATTACCCCATCTACAGAGATCCCGCAGTATTTTTCCCAGTATGTTGCAAATGGTGAGGTTCAAACAGAGTTTATCCCTGTTGAATCTGAGCACAGTGCCATGTCTGCCTGCATTGGTTCTCAGGCTGCTGGTGCGAGAACCTTTACAGCAACATCGTCGTGTGGACTGGCACTCATGCATGAGATGCTTTATGTTGCAGCATCCACTAGACTGCCAATAACGATTGCTTGTGTAAACCGTGCGCTTACCGGTCCGATTAATATCAATGCAGACCACAGTGATTCCATGGGCTCTAGAGATGCTGGATGGATTCAAATCTACAGTGAAAATAATCAGGAAGCTTATGACAACTTCATTCAAGCTGTCCGCATAGCAGAACACAAGGATGTACAGCTCCCCGCAATGGTCTGTCAGGATGGCTTTATCACAAGCCATGCAGTAGAGAATATCGAACTGATTGCTGATGAGGCGGTTAAAGGTTTTGTAGGTCCTTATGAGCCTGAAAACTACTTGCTGAATGCCGGAAATCCCATAGCGATTGGACCTTACGATTCACCTGCATTCTATATTGAGCATAAGCGTCAGCAAGCACAAGCTATGATGAATGCCAAGCAGGTCGTTTTAGAGGTTGCTGAAGAATTTGAAAAAATTTCTGGAAGAAAGTACGGTCTCTTTGAAGCATATGAACTTGAAGATGCACAAACTGCAATTGTTGTAATCAACTCAAGTGCTGGTACTGCAAAAGATGCGATTGACAAATTGCGCTCAGAAGGCAAAAAAGTTGGTTTGCTTAAAATTCGTCTCTTTAGACCATTCCCGCAAAAGGAAATTGCTGATGCTCTGAGGCACTTAAAAGCGATTGCTGTTATGGACCGGTCAGAAGGGTTCTCAGGAACGGGAGGCCCTGTATTTGCTGAGGTACGGTCTGCACTTTATGACACTGTTGAAAAGCCAATGGCTGTCAACTACGTGTACGGCCTTGGTGGTCGTGATGTCCGCACGGTGGATATTGAAAGTGTGTATGCAGCACTGGAAGAAATCGTAGAAGCGGGACAGACAGGTGAGACATACAGATACCTTGGTGTAAGAGAATAAGGAGGCACATCAGATGGCATATAATTTTAAGACTGAAATAAGCAAACCTGAACGTTTGACTGGCGGACACAGAATGTGTGCTGGGTGTGGCGCCCCTGTTGCGGTGCGCGGTGTACTGCGTGCGCTTAAAGAGGAAGATGAGGCGGTAATAGGCAATGCAACTGGGTGTCTTGAAGTTTCAACGTTCATGTATCCCTATACAGCATGGAAAGATTCCTTTGTCCATAGTGCCTTTGAAAATGCCGGCGCGACTGTAAGTGGCGCAGAAGCAGCTTATAAAGCGCTCCAGAAAAGAGGCAAGGTTGAAAAATCCTATAAGTTCATAGCCTTCGGCGGTGATGGCGGTACCTATGATATAGGCTTCCAGTCCCTTTCAGGTGCAATGGAGCGGGGGCATGACATGGTATATGTATGCTATGACAATGGCGCTTATATGAATACGGGGATTCAGCGTTCTTCAGCTACGCCGAAATTTGCGGATACCACAACAAGTCCTGCGGGCACAGTGGTTCAAGGCAAGCAACAAAATCGTAAGGATCTGGCGGCTGTTATGGCAGCGCATAACATTCCTTATGTTGCACAGACAACCTTTATAAAGAACTTCAAGGATATGCACGAGAAGTCAGAAAAGGCGATCTACACAGAAGGCGCAGCCTTCCTGAACGTTCTTGCACCCTGTCCAAGAGGATGGCGCTATGATGAGTCGGAACTTATGGAAATGTGCCGTCTTGCCGTCGAAACATGCTATTGGCCGCTATTTGAGGTGATTAACGGTGAGTGGAAGCTTTCCTACATGCCTAAGAACAAACTGCCTATTGAAGATTTTCTACGACCACAGGGAAGATTCAAGCATCTTTTCAAGCCTGGCAACGAACATATGATTGAAGACATGCAGGCAGAAGTCGACCGTAAGTGGGCTGAATTGCTTGAGCGATGCGGTGCGTGCTAAATTACTGGTACTGAAAATCCTTCATCATAATACATGTGTGTAAAAATAAATAAGCAGCCTCTGGTGAAGTGATAACAGTACTGGCTCTAACCTCCATCTTATTATGAGTGATGGGGGTTTTTGAGCAGGTAAAAATGTATATATAAGAGAGTGCATTGAGTGTATTGGTGAAACTAGGAGTGTGAAAAAATGAAACAGCATATTTTATCGATTATAGTAAATAATAGATACGGCGTTCTCAGTCGGGTCGCTGGAGCCTTTAATAGATTGGGACATAATATCGATTCTTTCTCATCGGGCCAGGTCAGGCGAGATGGATCATTTTGCCTGACTATCGTCGTTGAGGGTGAGGCAACAGATATTGATTTGATCAAGCGTCAGCTCGGGCGGTTGGTGGATGTGAAATGCGTTGAGGATATTGAAATGAGTCAAGTGGAAGTGCATGAAATGGCACTTGTGAAAATCCGTAGGAATGGAGACAATGGAACGCGTCTGGATATGGTGGCTGCATCCTTTAATGCGGAGCTTGTGTCAGACAAAAGAGATATTGCAGTCCTGCGCTTGTCTGGAAAACCGGCTTGGATTGACGCATTTTTAGAACGTATGGACGAGTTTGATGTGATTTCATCGAGTCGATCAGGCGTTGTTGCCGTTTAGGTGATGGTTAGGTATGTGAGATAATGGATTGCCAAGAGAACATTTGATAATTATCTATAAAGTGTTGAGGTACGTTAAGCATAAAAAGCCCTGCAGAATGAATAGCCTTTGTGCGAAACATTCTGTAGGGCTCTTTAAATATCGACTTCACGATTCTCGCTTAAAAAACAGCGAATGTGAGGTAATGAAACCTATCAAACTAGTGGTTGCATTCGTGACCGTGGTCAGAACAGCTTTCACCTGAGTCACTCAGGTTGCCTGAAAGCCATGCTTCAGCAACTTCTTTGACAGGGCCAGCGCATCCGCGAACAACGTCTATGCCTGAGAAATTAAGGACACGAACCGCACCGTTGCCCATATTGCCTGCAAGCATAAGTTTCACGCCTTCATCAGCCAGTGTTTGGGCAATGTTGGATTTGCAGCCGCAGCCTGCTGGAGAAGCAATGGTTTGCTCATCGATGATTTTTTTATCCTCGCTTACTGTAAAAACAGTAAAGTATTCGCAGTGGCCAAAATGGCTGTCAATTTGATTGTTTCTTGATGGTAGTGCGATTTTCATAATTGTTTCCTCCGTTTTTTATGACGAAATTAATTTGAATCTCTCTTTATATTAAGTATTGAGGGCGGCAATGTCAATGAATGAAAGTGGCATTAGCCAAAAAAAGATTTTGTTTGGGGAAGATATGTGCCTGGGGTGGGGGTGTATGAGGACTGCACCAAGCAATCTGGCGATTGCTCTGGTCGCTAGTCGCGCCCGATAGATTTGAGTCATTATTTTAGCATTTAGAAGTACAGAGCAACCTACCGGTCGCTCATGTCGCAAAATTTTCAAATGTCGTATGGTCGTAAGAACAGCACCAAGCAATCTGGCGATTGCTTCGGTCGCTAGTCGCGTCCGATAGATTTGAGTAAAGAGAGGGACACATTCATGCGCACATGATGTGTCCCTCTCTTTACTCAAATCTGCAGTTCTTTGCCTTAAACGCAAAAAAACCAGTTAATCATAGATTAACTGGTTTAGTCAGCTTAACTGAAATTACTTTACAGTAATGTTCTCAGCTTGAGGACCTTTAGGACCTTGAGCTAGAGTGAAAGTTACTTCTTCGCCTTCTTCAAGCGTCTTGTAACCATCTTTGTTGATTTGTGAGAAGTGTGCGAAAACATCTTTTCCGTCTTCTCCAGTAATAAAACCAAAACCTTTGTCTGCGTTAAACCATTTAACTGTTCCGTTCATCATAATTTCTTTCCTCCAAAATTTTATTAGTCCTTAGATACCTGTAAAAAAGACATTTAGGAACGAGAGTGTTCCAATAGATAAAATCTCAGTAATGATACGGATGCGTTTAAACGACAATGGTCTCATTAATAATACTTTATTTAAATGTTTTTCACTTTTTATTTAAGGTACTCATGAATCGTAACACACAAAAAAACAATAATCAAGAGAAAATTGAAAAATACCTATTTTTTAATAGTTTAAATTGGGTATGAATGTAAAAGTCATGTAAAATTGTTTTAGAAAAGGGGAATTGGGGAACATATGTAATTTGGATAGGCAATTTTGATATAGAGATATAAGACGGGTCTTGTTCGGGAGGGATAAGGATGGGATTTGAAGAAATAAAAAATGGCATTTATTTTATTGGTGCATCGGTCAACCGCAAGGGTTTGGACTGTAATCCATATTTGTTAATAGACAAGGAAGAAGCGGTACTGTTCGACCCAGGGTCAACGCTGGATTTTGAAGTTGTCCTTGAAAATCTTGAGGCACTGATTGATCTGAACATGATTAAATATATAGTTGTGCATCATCAGGACCCAGATGTTTGTGCCAGCGTACCCCTCTACGAAAAAATGGGGCTCAAGTTCAAGGTGGTGACCTCGTGGCGTTCTATGACGCTTACCCAGTATTATGGCATTGAGTCAGATTTTTATATTTTAGAGGAGAATGGCTACAGCCTTACGCTGGAGTCGGGACGTGAGTTGAGCTTCCTGCAGACGCCTTATCTGCATTTTCCGGGTGCATTTGTCACCTACGATGCCCAAAGTAGAATTCTCTTTTCCAGTGATCTGTTCGGCGCCTTCAGTTTCAACTGGACTGTATACGCCGATGAAGAGTATATGGGAAAAATGCTGACGTTCCATGAGCATTACATGCCTTCAAACACGGTTCTTAGGCCGGTTATGGAAATGCTTCTGACATATGACATAGAAATAATTATGCCGCAGCACGGCTCCATCATCAATAAAGATGTGAAAAAGTATATCAATGCTCTGCGCACCCTAGAATGCGGAAGCCTCTTGTCGCCGGTAAAGAAGAGTCTGAAAGAAGCCGGTGGTTATGTCCACCTCTATAACGATATCCTCAAAAGGCTGTTGACACTCTATCCACACGAGGAGGTCTTGTCTGTATTTTCAAATGTTGAGGGGATGGAAATCGAAGAGAATGAAATTTTGAAGTACTCAGGATCACCGGATGCCGCCTGGAATAGCATATTCGATGAAATCCGGGAGGAGAAGGGCATGACCTGGATTATGGTCATTGAACCCCTGGTAAGGACACTCTGTGCCACCTATGATGTGGAAATGCCACAAGCCATGGATTCCCTGCTTCATTCAGTCCAGCTGGAAAATGAAAAGCTCATCGAGGCAAATAAATCCCTGCAAAGTACAATCAATACAGTTAATGAAAAGCTGATCAAGTGCGAAATTACCGGACTCTACAATGAATCTTTCTTCAAGTCGCTTATGTTTGAAGAGCTGAGCAATGAAGACTGGCGGGATGTCGGTGCTGTTGCAGTAATTGAGCTTGATGATTTTTCAAAATACAAGCTGAAATACGGTGCTGAAGAGGAAAAGAATCTTCTGAACAACGTTGCCTATCTGCTTAAGGAAGCCTTCGGAGAAAGTGCTGTCTTCAAAATGGATGCGACAGACTTTGCGCTTTATATCAAGTCAATGGAAAAGAATGCGATTATAGACAAGATTGAAAAAATACGTGTCGACATATCAAAGAGTTCGCTCATCCTTGGAAATATCACAGTGACCGTAGGACTCGCCTTCAATGATGAGCTCAATCTCGATGATACAAGTCTTGATCTGACCGTACAAAGCTATATAGATCTGGGACTGAGCAGGTTGAATGTTGCAAAGCAAAAGGGGAAAAACTGCCTCTGTTATTGTGGTGAGAATCTTGAAGGAGCGGAAAGTTCCGCTTATGTTCTGATTGCGGATTACGACGAGACGAACCTGGGGGTTCTATCTACCTTTATCAAGGATATCGGTGTAGAAGTCATTCAGGCTAAGGATGGTGTAGAGGCTTATCATTTAGCACATGAGAAGCTGCCATTCATGATCGTATCAGAAATCAATCTGCCAAAAATGGATGGCTTTGTACTGAGGGAACGCTTGAATTCTGATTCAAGAACAAAAGATATAGAGTTCATGTATTTGTCATACATGAAAGATGAAACAACGGTGAATAGAGCGGTTGAACTGGGTGTTTACCATTATCTTCAAAAGCCCTATCTCTTGTCGGAGCTGATTGGAATAATCAAAAGGTCTGTGAAAGGACGTATGTAATGCAGCTAAATATCAATATTTTGATTTTGATTGTGCTGGTGCTTATGTACATTTCCTTTGTACTGATGTCCAAAACAGTCATCAACAAATTTTCAACACTCGATGAAATCTACAGGAGAAATCACAAGAGGCTCTCCTTGGTAATATCACTGATCAACAATACCTTTACAGGCAATGTAGAGAGTTTGAGTGATGTGAAATCAATTAAGGAAAATCTTACAATGGACCAGGCACGTTATCGCTTCGACAACTCGGAGGTAAACAAGCTGGTTGGTCAGGAAATCCGGAAGCTGCGCGCCAGAAATCTGACAAGGCGAAAAGAAGCGTGCACCTATTTGGGGCTGATCAGTACAGATGAGTCTCGAATTGCACTTGAGACGGCCTTGAAGCAGGAAAAGAACTGGTCGGTAAAAGTCTATATTTCAAATGCGCTTACGGACATACGAAATAGGGAGTCCCTGCCTGTCATGATAGATGAGCTTATAAACTCGCACAAGTGGTACCGTGAGAAGGCCATTTCCAACATCTTGGATTTTGGGGATGCTTTTCATGCGCATTTTTTAACCTTGAAGGACAGCAATGACATTGAAATTATCGAACTGCTGATCAAGTATTCCAGTGTCAATTTCAACAACGACTCCAAGATTTTTCTATTTGATTTCGTGGATAATTTTGATGAAATTGTTTCAAGGCTTTCACTGTATTATCAAATCAGGAATGAAAACAATTTGAGCAAATACAAGGTGAGTTATCTGGAAGAAGACATGAATGACCTCTTAACCCAGGCCTGCAGGGTCCTCTCCAACTATTACTACTTGGAGTTTGATGGTCCAAAGTACTATAAGCATTCAAACCATATTGTCCAGCGAAATGCTTTTTGGGCATTGTCAAAAAACAACTCGACAGATAACTTCAAGGTGCTTCTTTCCTATATTGACAGCGATGTGCACGAGAGCACGATTATAGGTGTGCTTACAAAAATGGTAGAGCTTAACTCACGTTTTCTCTACTTGCTTGAAGACATGTTCGACAATGAGCAGGATGAGGAGATAAGAAGCCGTATATCACAAGTTCTTTCAAATAAAATTGAATATTACATATTGAAACTGAACACAAAGAACGACTACCGGTCCAGAAACATCATTGTCGAAATCATCAAGAATGGAAAAATAAACGAATTGATTGGTTTCATGAACGTCAACAAGAATGTGGATATTGAGAACCGTTTGGTCCAGATTCTGAGTGAGTGCATAGAATCTGAGAGTGCGCTTGAAAAAGAGTTCAGAACGTACTTGGCACCGCGCATAGTGGAAAAGCTTAACTTGGATGTGTACGTGGAAGAGAAGGCTGATGCTGTCCGCACCAAGGACAAAAAACTTATGCGCACCATCATCCTGTTTACCATTTCAATCCTGGTGCTGTATCCGACCATCTTTCTGATACTCAACTACAATATGGTAGAGACAAAAACCTACCTGGGCTTGCTGAGAAAATACGTCATAAGCTTCAACTACACTTTGGCCTACTATTCAATTGCAATAAACTGTGTCTACATTGGTCTGCTCTTTCTCTCGTACAAGAACGTGCGCAAGCAGTCAAGGCTCTGGAATGTCAAGAACATTTCCATGATGTTCAGAAAGAAGATGGTGCCATCCATTTCCATTATCGCGCCAGCCTTCAACGAAGAGAAGAACATCATAGCCAGTGCCAAATCCCTGCTGAATCTCAATTATCCAGACTATGAACTGATCATTGTCAATGATGGTAGTCGAGATGAAACGCTGCTGAAGCTCATTGAGGAGTTCAGTCTTGTACGTGTCGATTATCAGTACACCAAGAGTTTGAATACAGCCCCAATCAGGGGAATATACAGAAACCCTTCGCTGCCGCGTATGCTGGTTGTTGACAAGAGTAACGGCGGTAAAGCGGACTCGCTTAATGCGGGCATAAACGTTTCAAACAAGACCTATTTCTGCGGCATTGACTCAGACTCCCTGCTTGAGCCGGATGCCCTGCTGAAGCTAGCAAGCCTGACGCTCGATGAAAGTATGGAGACCCCCGCACTGGGTGGGAACATCTTCCCAATCAACGGTTGCACGGTCAGCAATGGCCTGATAACAGATGTGAAAATTCCAAAGAATCCGCTTGCCAGATTCCAGACAATCGAATATATTAGGGCTTTTATGGCAGGCCGTCTTGGCTGGCAGCAGCTCGGCAGTCTTCTGATCATTTCAGGTGCATTCGGGCTCTTCAGAAAGGACAGAATCATTGGGATTGGCGGCTACCTGACTTCCAAGGGTCAATACAATAAAGACACCGTAGGTGAAGACATGGAGCTGGTTGTGCGTATATCCAGAATGATGCATGAGTTCAAGAGTCCCTTCAAAATCCTATATGCATTCAATGCGAACTGCTGGACAGAGGTTCCTGAAGACATGAAGAGCCTTCGCTCACAAAGATACAGGTGGCACAAGGGGCTTATTGACATACTCTACTTCCACAGAAAACTTCTTTTCAATAGGGTTTATGGAAGCGCGGGCCTTGTCGCTATGCCCTACTTTCTCATATTTGAAGCCATAGGTCCGATGATTGAAATACAAGGGTACATCATGGTGGTCATTGCGGCACTGCTTGGCATACTTGACGCGAAAATTGCCCTGCTCCTGTTTATCTCCACGGTGTTTATGGGAATCATCGTGTCGCTGTCATCCCTGCTGATTGCAGAACGTGATAATCACTATTTCAAATTGGGTGATTTGATGCGTCTGATTCTATATGCATTACTAGAAAACTTCGGTCCAAGACAGCTCTTCAGTTTCTGGAGAATAGGTGGACAAATCCATATGATGCTCGGTAAAAGCGGTTGGGGTCGGATCAAACGTAAGGGGGTATCATAATGAATTCTTATCAAAAGAAAATTGCGCTCATGCGTTTCGTGCTTTGGGGCGTGACCCTGGTACTTATTGCAGCCATAGTTACCCCGGCAATTTCCTACTTGTCTCAAGGTCACACTGAGAAGCGCGCCTTGCTGAGTACATCGAATGAGGCGTCGGGTTTGACCTGGTATTTGGAGCATAACAAGGTGGATGTGGTCGCTGGTGAAAAACCGGAGCTGGTCTATCTTAATGACACTGACCAGCTCTTGGGCAGCTCAGTGGACAGCATTGAGGATAACGTGGTTGTTGGAGAAATGCTCTTCAGCAGACTCGGGGGAGATCTTGAAAAACGGGATTTTCTCGAAAATTTGATCCAGGGAAAATATCAAGGCTATGTGGCTAAATCCTTTGCCGAGTTGTCAGACGATAATGAAGTGCCAGAAAGCATTATTAAAGGTTATGAGAAGACAAGCGGTGCAGTGTGGCGATTCAATGGAAAAGGAATCGCCATAATGAATGACGATGCAGTATATATTCTTCAGTCAGACGTGGACTATGAAGGTGGCGTGTATTTAGAGAGTGAGAATGGCCGGTATCCATATACCGGGTACTTCGAGCTCGTCCAGCCGCTTGATAAGGCAGAAGCTGTATTTGACATTTACCTTACAGAAAGCGGCAGAAATAAAATGGACGCACTTGGACTTGGCGGAAATTTTGGTGCCCTCTTATCCGTGTCGAACAGGTTGTATGACGGATACTATTTTGCCGGCGAGTTCAGCAAAATCAATGTTGAGGTCCCTTCTTCATATGCAAGTATGGATCAGCTTATGTCCAGTAAGGTCCTATACGACACACAGAACAATGAACTGCTCTACTGGAAATGGTATTATCCCATGCTGGATAGGATTTTCAACAGTCGACATGACATTAGGCCTTTTATGGCAGACGACGGGGAAGACAACAATCAATTTTATGTCGAAGGGCACACAATCCTTAAAAGAGATGGCGACGAAGGCAAACCCTTCTTTATAAAAGGTGTAAATCTGGGCGCTGCACTGCCCGGTAAGACCTTTACTGAGTTTCCAAAGGACAAAGAAGTTTATGCGTCGTGGCTGCAGCAGATGCGTGTGTTGAACATCAATACCATCCGTGTTTACACACTCCTGCCACCAACATTTTATCAGGCGCTTTACGAGTATAACGAAGCGAGCGATCAGACTATTTACCTGCTTCAGGAAATATGGCCGGAGGAATATCCTGCCGATCATAATTATTTGGGTGAAGCATATAACAAGACATATCATCAGGAGATTGAGTACGCAGTCCATGCCATGCATGGCAATGTAAATATTCCAAAGCGGGATTACAGGGCCTATGGCATGTATAACTACGATGTTTCCAAATACCTCATGGGCTATCTTGTGGGCCGTGAAATGGAGCCTGAAGAAGTAAAGGCAACCGATGCCCTTAATGCAGGGTATGGTTTTACAGGCAGGTATCTCTACTCAGTCAGCGGAGCGACGCCAACTGAAGCCTGGCTGGCAAGCGGGTGTGACTATGCATTGAAAATTGAGAACATGTTTTATTCAGATTCGCCCCTTGTTGCCATTGTAAGCTGGCCGACACTTGATCCTAAGTCACATGACAGCGAGTGGAATGCTGAGGGGGACAAAAGCAAGATGTACAATGACAGCGCTGTGGTGGACATTGATAACATAGGTATAAACGCGAGTACGGTGACAGGATTTTTTGGTGCATACCATATTTATCCCAATTACCCCGATTTCATGAACAATGAAAAGGCTTATGACGCTTATTCTGATGATGAGGGCCGGTTCAGATACGGGGGATATCTTGAAGAGTTTATGGCAGGACATGTCAAATATCCGGCAGTGGTTGCTGAGTATGGCATATCTACGAGTCAGGTAGCGGCGCATTACAGTCCTGATGGGTATGATCATGGCGGTCTTTCAGAAGAAATGCAAGGCCAGGGGATTGTCCGCATGACCAAATCCATTATCAATGAAGGTTACAGCGGCGCCATCATTTTTGAGTGGATGGACGAATGGGCAAAGAAAACATGGACTACGGAGCCCTACATGATTCCATACAATAAGAATCCGTTCTGGCACAATAAGCTGGACCCTGAGCAGAATTATGGACTAATGGCTGTTGAGCCTGAGGAAGCCAAACTTGTAGAGGCGGGAAGCGTTGCCCTTGGGCAAAATGAAAGCTACCTCTATCTGGATGTGGATGTTTCACAGCTCGCATCGGATACCCTAACAATTGCAATCGATACGATCCATACGTCTGATTCAGAGGCGAAAATACCTGAATTCATATTGCGGTTAGGTCCAGTATCGACCTTGAAGGCAAACCCGGGATACAACTGGACAAATGGAATGTATGAATCGGTCATGGCCCTTCAAAATGACTATGAGGACTTGGAACAGATTATCAATAAGGAAAACACGTCCATGTATGGAGATGTGACACTTGAAAAGAAAATCAATCTAAGTCGATTGAGATATGGAGACTTTGGGAATCCTGTAAACTGTGTTAATCTTGAAAATGATGTATGGCATGTCAGAATACCTTATGGCTTACTCGGCATTTCTGATCCAACGGAAAATCGGGTTCTGTTTGATAGTCGAAGAATCATTTCAACACTTCGAGATCAGATTGAAACGGTGGAGATTGATTCTATTGAGCTTTCTATTGCTGAAACCGGTGAAGTTCATACATTTGGACTGAAAACATGGGACCAGCCAAACTATCAGATGCGATACAAAAAAGGTGTTGAAGCCATTGCAGATTATTTTGAAAAGATTGACTGAGAACGAGGTGTGTATATGATTACGATAAAAGTGGAAGACCTTCGCAAGCTGCTGGAAGCCTTAGATGCAGATGAAGTGGAGTATGTTGATTTGGACATCGATGCCTATGACGAAGAAGAGAAGTATCTTACAGTCGATGGTTATGACGGCTACGGTGGTGGCAGTGGCTATGATGCGCTTGAAGGCTATGAAGTAGATCCAAACTACAGGTTGATGGCAGAAGAAGCATCAGATGACCTTGTAACTCAAATCCAGCTGGCAGATACGAAAAAGTAAATGAATGCAACAGGAAATCCGCTCTATTACAGTGTACATAAGACACTCGGGAGCGGATTTTCTTTAGGGTATTTACTTAGAAAGTGCACAGTTCCATTTTTATCTGGGTATTTATATCTATATGATTGGGGGATTATATGAAGGGGACAGACCTAAAAAAGTAAAGGAGGCGCGGGATGGAACATTTTGACGTGAATCGATGTGCAGTACCTTTTAAAAAGAATGAGCAGCTTTTTTGTAAAGACGCCAGTAAAAACTGCATGTTTCTGATTCTCAATGGGCGTGTCGGAATTTACAAGTCCCACGACAAGGGAACAACCATTGTAAAAGAACTTGGAAGTGGTGAATTTGTCGGCGCCGTTGCATTCTTTTCAAATAGACATCAGAACAAAAAATTCATTGCGCTTGAAGATACATTGGCAGTACGGATTAGTGAAGACAACCTGAATGATTTCATTTCATCCCACCCTGGGGTCATTGTCAAGTTGATGGCAAATTTGAGTGATAAGCTGCGGGTGGCAAATGAGGCATATTCTCAAAATGGGGTGGATGGGTTTGTCTACAAGGATGGCATTGAAGTGGAACCGCCAGATATTATGGAAGGCAGAATGTATCCTAAGGGACATCAGAAGTATCCTAAAAAAATTGATGAAGGGCATATGCGATTCGTTTCCGACAAGTCCATAAAATGTCCGGTTTGCGAAAAAAGCTTTAGGGTGTATGAGGTCAAATGGTCAAAATTAAAGCTCCTTGAAAACAGGAGAGATTTCAGAAAAATTTACGAGGACTTCGATGGGAATTGGTATGATATTTGGGCATGCCCCCACTGCCACTATGCAAACGCTCACGATGCTTTTTTCAAATTGAATGCGTTGCAGAAAAAGGATCTGAAGCTAAAACTGGAAAATCTCATAGAACTGAGAGTCAAGTGCGAACTTTTGAAAAGAAATTATGACCAAGTTTTTCAAGACTACTATTTGGCACTTGTAAGTAAGTTTATAATACATGCGTCAAGCTTTGAACTGGGTCACCTGTGGCTCAAACTGGCATGGTTATATCAAGACTGCAATCATACTGAAATGTTCGAAATGGCTTATAGCCAGGCTAGACAGTACTACTGTGACGGTCTGTTCAACTCAAAGAGAACCATGGATATTGCTGAGGAACAGAAAATGTTCATATTGATTGGAGAGATGTATATTGTCGAGAAAGATTATGATAATGCCAAAAAGTATTTTTCCATGGGCATTAAAAATTCGGTGGGAAATATGGCAATGAATCTTGCCGCGCGCAAGCGGCTTGAAATAGTGGATGAACTGGTGCTTGTGACGGATGAATAAGCAGTCTTTAAAAAAGCTAACAGAGGGCAAATAGGATACGCTGCCTAATGGAGACTGTCCCAAATTTTGTGTAAATAATCTGCCACGAAAGCAGTAAATATGAACTTTTTAGGAACTCTCGATTACGAATGGATAATCGAGAGTTCGTTTATTATCTGATCCCAGTTTCGTTGACGCTGGGACCATTTCTTTGTTGCATTTTCAGTTGCTAAGTAAAGGGACTTCATCAGTGACATGTCTGTTGGATAGACTGGTTTTCCCTTAGTTACTTTGCGGTATTGTCTGTTCAGATTTTCAATTATATTGGTCGTATACATGATCTTTCTGATGTTCGCTGAGTATGCAAAAAACGGAGATATAACACCCCAGTTATCTTTCCAGGATTTTATGCAGCGCGGATAATGCGAACCCCACTTTTCTTCAAACTCAAGAAGCATCTGATAACCTGATTCCTCATTTGGAGCTTGATAAACAGACTTAAGATCTTTCATCAGTTCTTTGATATGTTTGTAGCTGACATATCGCGTAGATGAGCGAATTTGATGAATGATGCAGCGCTGTACAATAGACTCTGGATATGTCGCTTTGATTGCTTGCTCAAAGCCTGAAAGTCCATCAACACTGAAGATTGTAACTCTCTGAACACCACGATTCTTTAAGTCTGTCAGAACCTTTAGCCAGAATTTACTCGTCTCATTTTCGCCTATCCAGATACCTAAGACATCCTTCATACCATCTGTATTTATGCCAACAACAACGTATGCAGCTTTAGATACAATGCGGTTATTCTGTTTTACTTTGTAATGAATAGCATCCATGAAAACAAACGGATACTCTGTTTCAAGTGGTCTGTGTTGCCACTCTTCGATGTGAGGGATGATTTTATCAGTCATACGTGAGATTGACTGTGCTGAGAGTGGCATCCCGTAGAGGTCTTCTATATGTTCTGAGATATCTCTTTGAGACATTCCTTTGCCATACATAGAGATCACTTTGTCTTCAATCGCTGAAATATCACTGGAGTGTTTTGGTACAATTTGTGGATCAAACTCACCGTTACGATCTCTTGGAATCTCTAGTTCAACTTCGCCAAGATCAGTCTTTACACGCTTTGTTGATTTCCCGTTTCTGTAGTTCGTTTTCTCAACTTGGCGATTGTATGGCTCATAACCAAGCTCTTCATCCAGTTCTGCTTCTAGTAGTTTCTCAACGCCAGTCTTAAGCATTTCCTTCAGCACGCTCTGTAGGTCTGTCACATCGGTGATATCCTTGTCCTGCATAAGGGCTTCTGTCAGTTCTGATATCTTGTTGTTTTTCTTCTTTCGACTCATAAAAAAATCCTCCACTCTGTAGTCTAGTTTATAACACTAACTACTTTCGTGGAAGATTTCTTGTTTTTACACTAAATTTGTTTCAGTACCGCCTAATGTTAGCTTTTCTATTTCTATATGGAGATGACAGCATTCCTGCCAGCATCCTTCGCTTGATACAAGGAATTGTCTGCGCGGTTTATCGCTTCACGTACACTAATTCCATCAGATGGTTTAACTGTACTTACGCCAATGCTGATTGTAATTCTTCCATAGGATGACGACTTGTGTTCCAGATTCAAGTCATAGACGGCATCGCGAATCTTTTCACCAATTCTTACGGCTTCATCATTTGGCACGTCTTTAAGGATGAGTGAGAATTCCTCACCTCCAAATCGGGCAAGGACATCTTCTTTGCGTGTATGGTCGCTGATACATTCTGTAACTGCTTTTAAAATCTCATCCCCATAGAGATGCCCATAAGTGTCGTTATACTGCTTGAACTTGTCAATATCCATCAGGAGGACACTTACAGTCCTTGTCTTGTCTCCAGACATCCAGAGCTTTTCCATGTACAGGTTCAAGTATTTCCTGTTGTATATTTCAGTTAAAAAGTCTCTTTCGTTGTCGTATTTAAGCAGTTCATTCAAATCATCGATTTCGGACTTCATATTGCTAATCATATAAATAAAGGCCATTATAATCAGTATGGATATCCCGTTAATGATTAGGGTGTTGGAATTGATATGTTCGAAGTCAGACAATTTGCTGTCATAAGACGTAGCGACTGCCAGATACCAGTTCACACCCTTCACCTTTTGAATGATACCGCGTACGATTTTGTCATTGTCGTTATACTCTACTCGAATCGGTTCGCTTGACAACTTGATTCTTTCAAAATATTTCAACAGATTGGTATCTTGAATATCTGTATAAAGATTCTTACCGACGAGGGCATCTTTACTGGTATGGGTAATGATGAGGCCGTCGTTGTCGAGCAGATATGAAAAGGAATTGTCATTTTCAAGTTTGTTTTTCAAATAGCCTTTTATGTTATTTAGAAATACATCTGCAGATAGAACCCCTGCAAATCCATCATCAAGATAGAGTGGCATGCTGATTGTAACAAGCTGAGAACCGGTTTCGCGGTCAATATATACTTTTGAAACTATGATTGTATCAGCTGTGACTGCTTCGCGGTACCAAACTCTCGTTCTGGGATCGTAATCAGAAGGCGGAACCCATTGACCGCCTGTGACAAATCTGCCGTCTACCAGTCCGATGTACAACTGAGAAACATCAGGATCTGCATTGTTGATATTGAGAAAGAGATTTGCTGTATTGTCTTGGGTGATGTCCTCATACGCGAAATTATCCAGAATATCACTGCTAGTCTTCAGTATGTCCTTCTTGTTGTTTATCCAGATGCCAAAATCACTTGCTACCATGCTTAAGTCATTGACTAGATTGTCATATTGCTTCTCGCTGATTTGCCTTTCGATTTGATCAATATTATAAAGTGTAAATACAATAATAGTTGCTATTAAAAGGACGATTGTCAGTCGAAAGTTCTTTCTCATATGCCTCATCTCCCCCACTTGATTGAGATGTGTCCACAATCCGAATTGAAATCTTGTAATGATTATACCCCAAAAGATACGAAATACGTGTATGATCAGTATTTTCATAAGGTATATAAACAGCTGGTTAGAGTTGGGTATGTGTGAAAGTGGCAAGAATTGAAAAAGACCAATGGAGATTATCCATTAGTCTTTTAAAATGCCTTCAATAAGGACAACGGTAGGGTTGGTTGGAAGGAGGAGGTACTCATCAAAGACACCTTCTTCGGTGTAAAGAACAGAGCGTGCCGAGCATGGTGCGTCTGTTGACGCAATTGTCGGTACGATGACAACTGGTTTTTCATGTGGTAGGCAATGGCTTTTGCCGTGTCCAGTGTTTTACCGCCGCCGATGCCAACGATGATATCACATGTGTTTTCTTCAGCAATTGCCTGAAGTCTTGCCACTTCAATCTTGGAGCATTCACCGCGAAACAGTTCAGATACATATGCGATATTTTCAGATGCAAAGCTGGCCGATACCGTATCGCTTGGCATGCCCATGACAAAATCATCTGCAATTACAAAAGGCTTGTTGCCATAACTTTTCTCCTTTGGGTTTAGAGTTTCATTTTTATTGATATTAGTTTAACAATGGACCCTGAAAATGCCCATGGACGATTCCAATATGATCTAGCACTATTCCGTGTACTTAAAACGATTTTAGTAGTATTTAGGCATGGTGTCTCCTGGCTTAAATAATTCGTGAAAAATCCCCGGACACTTTTGAGTAGGTTTCAAAGGGATCCGGGGATTCAGCGATGTATTTATTTTGGCAGTGATTTTCTATACTCGTTGGGTGAGCATCCTGTGTTTTTTTTAAAGACTCTGGAAAAATAATTTGCGTCAGAGTAGCCGATTTGAAGGGTCTGGAGAAGTAATCGGGTGACAGATTCACATAGCTGGCAATTTCATTATTGGAAAGCTTTTATAAAGGACGGTAAGCTGTTCTATGAATATTTTTCAAACAACTGTAGGTGAATTTACCGCGTTTCAGGGACAACGTAGTTGTCAAGGAGCTCATAAATCATATCACTCGCTGTTTGCAAATTTCAATGGACATTTTAAAAATGAGCAAAATTTGGACAAAGTTGTATTGAATGTATAAAATAAAACTCCGATTTCGAAGTAAATACCAGAAAATCTTGCAACGTCTCCGAGTAATTATAATGCAATCGTCCTTTTGTAGATTTCAATAGCATGTTATAATAGAACAAACGTTCTGTATTTAGAAAGGTGTTCACATGAAAATCAACATTGAAATCAACAAGGCAGTTGATGCGCTTACGCAACGGGAAATCACGCAATTGGAAGATTCTTATAAGGGCCTTGATTACTTAGAAAAACTCAATAATGGACAAAAAATCGCCGCAACAAGAGATGAAGGAAATTATCTGGTTATCGCCGGACCGGGTACAGGAAAAACCCATACCCTTGTGTATCGGGTGCTTCACCTGATCAAAAAAGGTGTTGACCCAAAAGCCATAGTCATTATTACCTTTACGCGAAAAGCAGGCAATGTATTAAGCGAGAGACTCAACTTTCTCATCCCAAATACAAGGCTGGGATTTGTCGGAACCTTCCATGCTTTTGCAAACCATATCAGTCAGCTGATTGGCAGCGCGTCTCCAATTTCCAAGTTTCGCCTTCTCGACAGTGAGGATGACATCGAGGTCCACAAACTGGTACTGGCTGACTTTGGAAATTTCAAGAGAAATCAGAGAGCCAAAGGCCTTCAGAAGATGATTTCCTACTGCTGCAATACCGGCCTAAGTGTGAAAGAATATATAAAAAAGTTCGACCTTCACAAAATGGAGGATGATGCGGATAACATTGAAAATTACATGCACATGTATGAAAAATATAAAGTCGATCATATGCTGGCCAATTACGATGATTTGATTTCTGTCATGATCCGATATTTGGAAAAAGAAGACGGAACAAAGGTGACTGCGCCGTATTCACATTTAATGATCGATGAGTATCAGGATACCAATAAAATGCAGCTTGATTTTGTGAAGCGGCTTAAAATTCCAAACGTCATGGCAATCGGTGATGATTTCCAAGGAATCTACGCTTTTCGTGGTGCTGACCATAGAATCATATTGAACTTCTTCAACGATTTCAAAGACCCTCAAATGATCAAGCTCACTGAGAACTACAGATCTAACGATGCTATCGTAGGCTGGACAAATCAGACCATAGCACGTTCAAAACTCGGCTATCATAAGGCCTTAAAGGCAGCTTCAGGTAAGGACGGCAATGTTAAGGTCATTTCGGGGGCATCACTTGACAATCATAAGGCATTTGTCTTGGACAGCATAAAGAGCAATACGGATAAGACCCATGCCCTCATTTATCGCTTTAACAAGAACCGGACTGTTTTTGAGAAAGCACTTATTGCTGAAAACATTGATTATGTAGTCTACGGCGGGGTGCGTCTGCTTGAAAGAAAACATGTCAAGGACGTGCTGAGTTTTCTGATGGTTTATCTGAACCGGCGTGATGTGGTCGGCTTTAATCGCATACTCACATTGCTTCCGGGGATTGGTGTCAAGACAGCCAAACGTCTCATCAAGACCAACATGGAAGACATCAGTCATTTGAAGGGCGAAAAGCATGACCTAGTCAAAGCGGTCAAAGAACTGCTGTGTTCTACAGATGAAAAATCGGTTCTTTTTGATAAAATCTGTGCCTTTTACTTTTCAATTTATGAGAGTATTGAGTCGGACTACTATACTAAAGAAGAAATAGAAGATGACTTCAAGCTTGTTCGAGACCTGCTCGTGACCTTTGATTCCCTTGAAAACTTTATCGTCAATATTATTTTGGAACCTGTTGTTGACCTGAAAAAGGGCAAGAATCCCAAGGTGGTTCTAACGACGATCCACTCGGCAAAGGGCCTTGAGTTTGACTGTGTTTACTATTTCCATACCCATGACTGGTATAAGAACTATGACCTTGAAAGCCTGGAAGAGGACCGCCGACTTTTCTATGTCGGCATTTCAAGGGCAAAACACCAGTTATATGTTTTTGACCATACCGAAGTGTCACGGGACTTTAAAGACATTTTGCGGGATTTTGACAGATTGCCAGAGGTGGAAAGCCCAAAAACTGCAAATATGGAAGCCGTAAGTGACAAAGAGCTTTCGAAAGATTTGAGCCCTGAAAAAGATAGTGAAGTGAAGACCCAGACACCAGAGGCCGTGTCTGATATAGCCCCTCATGCAGATGGAGAAAATGAAAAGCACCCTGTTAAAGATACAAATCAGACCAATAGAAAAGGAGTGGTCGACAATGTCATCCATGTTGATTTTGGGAGACGGGGCTAAGCCCTTAATATTACTAAGTTATATAATTTTACACAGATAATTTTCATCTTATTATTAAGAATAAAAAAAGCGCGTCTTCATTTCTAGAAGTAATTAGAAATAAAGGCGCGCTTTTTTATGGTACTTTCTCAATAAATCTCAAAAATTTCTCAACATTATAATCACCGTTGACATGGTTGAGATAATGCGATATACTTTTAAAAATTGGATAGGCAAAGTTAAGTGAATGAGAGGGCGCAATGAAATCTTTTATTATTAATGTGGGCGGGTCTTCTACTAAAGTTGCAGCTTACGAAGATGCAGAGCTTATTGTAGAGGAATCTATTAAGCATAAATCAGATGAGCTTAATAGATATCAAGAAATTTGGGATCAATATGATTATCGTAAGAATGCAGTACTTGAGTTTTGTAAGAAATATCAATTGGATATAAACTCTTTTGATCTATTTGTATCTCGTGGTCCAACAATGAAACCTGTTACTTCTGGTGTATATGAGATATCTCCAAAGATGATTGAAGATGCAAGTTGTGGAAAGTATGGGGTTCATCCCTGTGGTCTTGGTTGTAAAATGGCGCTTGAGTTCGGTAAAGATAATGCTTTGAGAGTGACTGTTGATCCGCCAAGTGTCGATGAAATGATTCCAATTGCAAAATACACAGGTATTCCGACAATTAAAAGAAAAAGCAAATTTCAGGCATTAAATCATAAAGCTGTTGCAAAAAAATCTGAAGAAATTACAGGTGTACCATATGAAGAGGCTAGTATAGTTGTTTGTCACCTCGGTAGTGGTATATCTGTGGCAAGTCATAAAAAAGGCAAAGTAATTGATGTAACAAATGGATTGGATGGAGATGCACCTTTTGGACTTGACCGTGTTGGAACTATCCCAGTGGGAGATTTGGTGAATCTTTGCTATTCAGATGAAATTACGAAAGAGGAGCTGTTAAGAATTATTAACGGTAATGGTGGTGCAAAAGCATATCTGAATACTAATGATGCAATCGAGATTGAATCGATGATTATCGCCGGAAACATGCGAGCATTAGAAGTTTATGAAGCTCTAATATTTCAGGTTGCTAAGGGAATAGGTGCCGCAAGTGCTGCTTTAAGAGAAAAGCCGGATTGCATTATTATGACAGGTGGCATGGCACATTCAAAATTATTTATGAATTCATTGAAGTCGTATATAGAATGGATGGGTCAGGTTTTGATAATGCCTGGAGAAGATGAGATGAAAACATTGTTAACCCGCGGTATACGTGCTTTTGTTGGAGAAGAAGAAGTTAAAATGTATTAGAGGTGAAATTATGAGTAAATCACTTAAGGATTTCTATGTAATCCCTGAGGTCGATAGTGTCAGAACAATTGCCATTGCAAGTGCGTGTAGTGATGATATAGATTTGGCTTGTGAAGCTGTAAAAATTGGAATTGCAAGGTTTATTTTTATAGGTAATGCGAAGTCAATCAATGAAAAATTGGTAGGTATGGAGTTTCCTAAAGATATGTATGATGTTGTTGCTGCAAATAGCGAGCATGAAAGTGCGAGTCTAATGATGAAACTTATTCAAGATGGGTCTGCAGATATTCCTATGAAGGGATTAATGCAGACTGGTACCTTTATGAAGGCTATTTTAGAATCAGATCAGGGTCTAAGAACAAGTCAGTTGATTTCTCAAATCACTATTTTTGAGGGTATAAACAATAAGCTTCAGCTCTTGACCGATTGTGCTGTAAACATCGAACCCGATTTGAAAAGTAAAATTGGAATAATTAATAACGCAGTTGAAATAGCTGTAAACTTAGGGTTGAATAACCCTAAAGTTGCTTTGCTTGGATCAGTAGAAACGGTAAATCCGAGAATGCTGGATACAATGGAAAGTGCAGTAATCACACAAATGAACCGTCGAAATCAAATTTCTGGATGCACGATTGACGGGCCTCTTGCTCTCGATAATGCTATATCTTTTGAGGCTGCAAAGAAAAAAGGTATACAATCGGATGTGGCTGGTAATGCGGATATTTTAGTTGCTCCGAACTTGCTCGTTTCAAATACACTGAGTAAAGCCATTACTTATTATGCCAATAAGGAGTCAGCGTCGGTTATTGCTGGTACCAAGAGACCTGTTGTCATGACATCAAGAACTGATCGAAAGAATAATAAGCTAAACAGCATTGCGATTGCATGTTATTTACACACTAAACTATAATTCTTGAATTTGAAAACCGCTAGGCTGAGTAATCGATACAGTCTGGCGGTTTTTATTGTACTTAATTTGGATTTACATGCCTTTGGTGATTGGTGAATGGACCCATAAGATTTTTGTTGTTTTTTTATCAATGCTTTTCCATTCGTGATAGGTGGAAGACTTAAACATCAGAGAATCGTTTTTTTTGAGTACATATTTCTCTGTATCATTAAGAATGACTTCTAATTTTCCTTCTAAAATATACAAAAATTCCTCGCCGCTGTGTGAGTGTCGTTCAGATGAACCACAGTCAGGTTCTAATGTATATATGACTGGAAACATGAGATTTTCACTATTATTAGTTAAAGACTCAATTGAAACACCACTCAATCCAATATCAATAGATTCGCCTTCACCATCTCTTACCAGTTTACTGTTTTCTGATTTTCGGTCCACAAAATGCAGAATACTCTCACCATAAAAAGTGGCCAATTTGGACAAAATTTCTATAGATACATTAGCTTGTCCTTTTTCGATTTTAGAAATATAAGAAACAGAAATTCCTGTGCTAGTACTGACGTTTTCAAGCGTATAACCAAGTTCATCTCTTTTTTCACGCCACTTATAGGATAGTAAATGATCTGATGAGTCATTTTCACGATCAATAATGATATTTTTTCCAATAGATAGACGTGTAGACATCATTTCCTTGATTGCCTGTGCACTCATTTTCTTATCTACCGAGAGTTCTTTAATCTGTTTCATGAGTTCAATATCATCTAGTGTGAAATATCTATAATTGTTATCCTTTCTTTTGGCAATAAAAAAACCGCTCTTCTCCCAATTTCGAATGGTAGCGGGAACGACACCAATCATGCTTGCAACTTCTTTTATGTTAAAAGTCAATTGAGTTTTCATGCTTCCTCCTGTTTTCTAAGACCATTATAATACATATACAAGGTGGCATCAATTGAAATGAATTTTATAATGTTGGGAAAGGTGAAATGAGTAAATGTATTTGAACACTTAGTAAAATAAGCGTTTATACGCATTTAAATGTACTAACTATATAAAAACAATTGACAAGGTTGAGAAAAAGAATTACAATCTATTCAGGAGGTGACTTATATGAGTTACAAAAAAGAAGGAAAGTGGTGGGTGAGTCCATCAAATTATGCAGATGAGGTTATAAACCAGTATAATTTCTCAAATAGAATTGAGATCTTAGACACTACATTAAGAGATGGTGAACAACAGGCGGGTATAATTTTTACGAAGGATGATAAGATTAAAATCGCCAAAAAACTGGCAGCTGCAGGTGTACATCGTATTGAAGCTGGAACACCAGCTGTATCACAAGAAGACGCGGATGCAATAAAGGAAATTGTGAATTTGAACTTAGGTCCGAAGGTATTCTGCTTTGTTCGTAATATGATTGAAGATATGGAACTTGCAAAATCTTGTGGTGTCCATGGGGTTCTTGCTGAAGTACCTGGCAGTGAACATTTATTAAAATTCGGAAAAAACTGGACAGCTGAAAAGGCAATTAAGGCTGCAATCAAAGCAACCGCACGTGCTAAAGAACTTGGCTTATATGTTGTATTTTTCCCAGCAGATTCATCTAGAGCAAGTTTAGATTTCTTGATTTCAACAGTTAAAGCAATTCTAGATGGCGGTGGTCATATGGATTCACTTGCGCTTGTAGATACTTTCGGAGCATTTTCACCTGAAGGTGCTGCTTTTACAGTTAGAAAACTGAAAGAAAATTTTGAGCAGCCAATTGAAGTACATTTTCATGATGATTTTGGTCTTGGTGTTGCGACGACACTAGCGGGACTAGCAGCTGGAGCAGATGTTGCCCACGTCACGGTTAATGGGATTGGAGAACGTGCGGGCAGTGCACCGCTTGAACCAGTTGCACTTGCTCTGGAATCACTTTACGGCATAGAAACCGGACTGGATTTGAGTCAAATGAAAGAATTATCAAAATTGGTTGAAGATCTTTCAGGATTTCCTGTAAATCCATCAGCACCTGTAGTAGGCGATAAAATATTTGGCTGGGAGACGGGTATGCCTTCTAGTTTATGGGTAAACTGCAGAAATTCAAATGTTCCACTAGCAATGCTGCCATATCATTGGTCATTGGTAGGACAAAATGAGCCAGAGCTGTATCTAGGCAAGAAGAGTGGTAAAGATAATATCAGCGAGTGGATTAATAAGTTGAATCTCAATGTTTCAGATGAAAATAAAGGCGAACTTCTGAAACGTGTGAAAGCATTATCACTTAAACAAAAGTCACTTATATCTGAAGAGCAATTCACTGAATTGGTAAATGAATTGAACTAACTTGTAGAGGGGGATGTAAGGTGGAGGATTTCAAAATAGTCAATGAAGATAATCAAAGAGATCAGTTTAAATCACGGCTTGGCTTTGTATTAGCAACAGCAGGCTCAGCAATAGGTCTAGGTAATATTTGGCGTTTTCCATATATTGTAGGTGAAAATGGTGGTGGGGCATTCCTATTTGTATATATGGGAATTCTGCTGCTGATGGGTGTTAGTCTGTTGCTTGTCGAATTTGTAATTGGGCGTAATGGTGGTACAAATGCGATAGATAGTTATGCAAAAATCAGTAAAAATGCAAAATGGGTAGGATGGCTTGGGTTTGTATCAGCATTTATCTTCCTTTCATATTATTCCGTTGTAGGTGGATGGACACTCTATTTCACACTTTCATCTTTTACCGGATCAATTATGAAAGTTGCTCCAGCTGATATGGGTGGGTTCTTTGGTGGCTTTATTAGTTCGCCTATCGCACCTCTAGTATTTCATTTTGTTTTCATGATACTTGCCGTAGGAATCATACTCGGCGGTGTTTCTGGAGGTATTGAGAAGTACAGTAAAATTCTTATGCCAGGACTATTTGTAATGATGATTCTTCTTGTAATTCGAGCCGTTACCCTTGATGGCGCATGGGAGGGTATCAAATGGTATCTTACACCAGATTTTTCCAAGATAACCACGAAAACTATAGCCTCAGCCATGGGGCAGGTGTTCTTTACCTTGAGTGTTGGAATGTCTGGTATGGTAACCTATTCAAGTTACCTGTCCAAAAAAGAAAATTTACCTGCTATTGCAACTCAAGTAGCTATTGCTGATACTTTAATAGCCGTAGTTGCAGGGTTTATGATTTTTCCAGTATTATTTGCATCGGGTGTTGAACCTGGTCAAGGGGTAGGTCTTGTGTTTATCACCCTGCCAATCGTTTTTTCACAAATGCCATTTGGCGGATTGTTTAGTTTTCTTTTCTTTGCACTTCTGGTTGTGGCAGCACTTACATCTGCAATTTCAATTCTTGAAATGCCGGTTACGTATCTGATTGAGAAGAAGAACATGAAAAGAAAGCAAGCAACATTCTTTGTGGGTGGTATTTCATATGTGTTAGGTGTTGCTGTATCGCTAGGATTTGGCGTTTGGAGCAGTTTTAAGGTGTTTGGACTAGATATTTTCGGCATGTTTGACTATTTTGGTTCTAATATTTCGCTGCCTCTTGGTGCATTGGGTGCAGCAGTTACCATTGGATGGATGTGGAACAAAAAAGATGCACTCAATGAGTTGACGAATAATGGTGAGCATTCAGCCGGACTCGCGAATATTTGGTTTAATATCGTTAAGTACTTAATTCCGATTGCAATTATAATCGTATTTTTATTAAATATCGGAATTTTATAGGCGTTTAAGATTGGAGTGTAAAACATTGAAACTGTCAAGACGAACTGAAGAAGTGAAATTCAGTCCTATAAGAGAAATTTTTGATCTGGCGTCGAAAACGCCAGGACTTACAAGACTGGAAGTTGGCCAACCCGACTTTAAGACACCACTTTATATCAGAGAAAAAAGTAAGGCGATTATTGATGAGGGTTTTATCGGATACACACCGACAAATGGTCTTCAAGAAACAAGAGTTGCCATTAGCAATAGACTTAAAGTGGACTACGATTTGCAGTATGATCCAAATAGTGAGATTACTGTGACTGTGGGTGCTAGTGGTGCCTTATATTTGTCACTGCGTGCCCTTTTGAATGTTAATGATGAGGTGCTTCGTCCAGATCCTGGATTTGCATCATATGATGAGATTATCAAAGATGCAGATGGTATTCCCAAAACATATGCGTTGGATCCGAAAAATGGATTTTCAATAAACTTTGATGCATTAGAGCGTTCAATTACTGAGAGAACAAAAGCGATTATTGTTAATTCACCGGGAAATCCAGTAGGTAATGTTCTTGATGAAAATCAGCTTAAGCGGCTGATTGAAATTGCAGAAAATCATAACCTAATCATTCTATCTGATGAAGCTTACGATAAGGTCATATTTGATATTGATCACAAGCCAACTGCAAAATTTGCGACAGATAAGGCACGTGTCCTTACCATTGGGAGCAGTTCTAAAAACTATGCTATGACGGGATACAGGATTGGTTTTGCTGCAGGCCACCCGAAATTAATTGCTGAAATTGTGAAGTTTCAGTCGTTGTCGTCAATATGCCCGAGTTTCATTGGACAACAAGCATATACAGAAGCTTTATCGGGACCTCAAGATGATACTGTCGCAATGAAAGATGAGTACCAAAGGCGACGTGATTATTTTGTAGGTCGGCTAAATGAAATAAAGGGATTGAAATGTGTCAAGCCAGACGGAGCATTCTACGCATTTGTTGACATTTCTGATATTACTGACGATGATTGGGAATTTACAAGGCGTCTTATAAACGAGGCAAAGGTTACAAGTATTCCAGGTAGCTCATTCGGAAAAGTCGGTAAAGGCTATATACGGCTGTCCTTTGCAACATCTATGGAAGTTCTTGAAGAGGGCATCAAAAAACTTGAAACATATTTAAGTAAATAGAATTGATGAAATGAAGCAAATAGCATAGTCCTATTTGCTTCATTTGGTTAGGGAAAGAGGTATATATGCAAATCAGAAGTACCCCATATCTATTGATTGGGATTATTGCTTTAAGCTTATTTACCATAATGTCCGGTGCCGCCGTAGCACCTGCACTGGGTGAAATTTCAAATCACTTCGTTGGGACAAGTCCTTTCATGATTAGAATGATTATTTCTTTACCACCTGTTTTTGTGATTTTGACGACTTATTATTTCGAGTTCCTAACAGAACGGGTTAGTGTAAAGATGTTACTGATAATAGGTCTTATCCTATACGGAGGTGGCGGTATACTTGGTGGTGCTGTTGATAATATATGGATTTTGCTCTTTTTTAGAATGATACATGGCATCGGACTGGGTCTTATTATGCCATTTTCAACGAGTTTAATATTCCATTTTTTTAAGAAAGACTCTCACATGCGTTTTCTTGGAATATCATCAGCAATGAACAACCTGGGTGCTATTGTAGCAATGCTTATAACTGGATTCCTGTCATACTATAGTTGGCGGTATAGTTTCATTGTCTATTTCATTGCTTTTGTTGAACTGCTGTTGATAAGTGTTTTCTTTCCAGGGGATTTCCAATTGGATAAGAGGAAAGCACTTAAAAAGAAAGCAAATGACCAAACTCGTCCCTACTTAATTGGTATTTTTCTTACAATGTTGGTTTTTTACTCAGTTCCAACAAACTTTTCAATGATCACATTAAAAGTATCTAATATAAATGTGGGGATGATTGGATTTCTTATGTCATTGCAAACACTCAGCGCATTTATTGTAGGTTTAAACTATAACTTCTGTCATTCACTATTTAAACATAGCACAGAGAAGGTTGGAGTTATATCCATGAGTTTAGGGTTTGTTGTCCTAACAATGAGCAATCAAATGTACTTGGTAACTTTGGGGCTAATTATGATTGGAATTTCAACAGGAATATTGATTCCATATTTCAATTCGACAGTACTTTCGCGCATTAGCAAAGAAGACACCACGGTTACCATGGCAAAAATGAGTATGATGTTTTATCTAGGTCAGTTTTTATCACCTATTATGATTGAACTGATACACTCGATTTTGAAATTCAGTTCAATTAAATATCCATATATCATTTCATTGTTGATGAGTCTTTTTATGTACAAAAATATTTTGAATCCTGGCTATGAGTGAGGGAGGAATTATGAAAAAAATTTTTAGTTTGGGTATAAAGGGCAAGACAATATTGATTTTGACATGCATCATAATCGTTTCTCTCATGATTGTCGGTATAAACTCATATCATGTATCAAAGTCAATAATCAAAAATAACTTAATTGAGAGTTCGCAAGATATTAATAAGGAAATAGTCAATGAGCTAGGATTTTATATGAATAAGTATGAGATGATTGTGAACTACTTGGCATCAGATGCAAATGTTATGAATATCAATGAAGTTACCGATAAGAAATGGATGCTCTCAGTCTTTAATGGATTTATTGATCAAGATGATGAAATCTTGCTTATTTATGCAGGTTCCAAAACAGGAAAAATGTATTTCCAACCAGATGTTGAGATATCAGATGATTATGATCCTCGAACACGACCATGGTATAGGTTGGCAGTTGAAGCAAGCAGTCAGATATGGACTAAACCCTATAAGGATGCTTCCACTGGTCAAATGGTGGTTACTGTAGCAAGGGCTATTTATGGATTAGATAATAATTTAGAAGGTGTTGTTGCCGTGGATATCAGTTTGGACAAGTTGACGGATAAACTCAAAGAAATTGAGATTGGAAAATCTGGTGTTATATATTTGACAGATGAATCTGGGGACATAATCTTTCATCCAGACAAAACGCTGATAGGAAGTATCATGCCGATAGAGGAAATTGCATCTGCGATGCTTAGTAGTAAATTTGGCAGTATAAATTATGAACAGAATAAGACTAAGTATTTTTCAACATTCGAATCAATACCAAGTGTTGAATGGAAGATAGGCTCAACATTTACACTTACAGAAGAAATTCACGAGGATAGCCAACGACTGAGTCACAGTATTTTTAAAATTGGTATGATTGCGATTTTAATTGCAGTTATTGCGTCATATTATTATGCGAAGTATATAACTGAAAATCTGAATATGGTCCTTGAAAATTTGTCTTTTATGAAGGAAGGCAAGTTAACGGAAAAATTGAACATCTATAGTAGTGATGAGTTTGGAAAACTGGGGAGTTATTATAATGAAACTACTACAGAACTCGCACAACTCATTAGTGGTGTAAAAAATGCAGTCAATCATATTTCTCAAAATTCGGAAACATTAGCTGCAACAGCTCAAGAAACAAGTGCGACCACTGACGAGATTGCAAGATCAATAGATGAAATTTCAAAAGGTGCTGTTAGGCAGTCGCATGATGCTGAACGGGGAGCCATTCTTGCGAGGACTCTTGCAGAGAAATTTAGTACGCTGAATAATCAGATTATAGATATGCATCAACGGACAAATGAAGTGATTAAAGCGAATCAAAGTGGACTTGATTCTCTAGAGAGCTTAAGAGAAAGAAACGAAGAGAGTTTGAATGCGAATGATAAGATTGGTACTGTTATAAACGAGCTTAATGGGAAGACTCGAGATATCGGACGTATTCTTGATGCTATTTCAACTATCTCGGAGCAAACGAACCTGTTAGCATTAAATGCGTCTATAGAGGCAGCACGTGCGGGAGAACATGGTCGTGGATTTGCAGTTGTTGCAGATGAAATTCGTAAGCTCGCTGAAGAATCTGCTAAGTCAGCGGATGAAGTTCGTGACATTGTTATAAAGATTCAATATGATAGCCAAAAGACAGTTGAGAGCATGCGTGAAGTTGAAGAAATAGCATCTGCTCAGAATGCAGCATTTGGTTATGTTGATAATTCATTTAATCAGATTTCTAAATCTATAGAAAGTATTGCGAAACAGATTGGTTTGATTAATCATTTTATGGGTGACTTAAATTTGATAAAGGATAATATCACGGAAGCAGTTGTCAATGTATCTGCAGTATCTGAAGAAACCGCAGCATCATCAGAACAGGTATCCGCAGCAATGGAACAACAAGTGCTTGGAGTTGATGAAGTTACAAAAGCTGCTGAACAACTGAATGAAATTATCACAAATTTGAACAAGGATATGTCGAAATTTACAATCTAGTATTATCGAGTGCCACCTGATGCAAAGAAGTTTATTTCAGGTGGTATTTTGCTTAATATGAATATCAAACATGAAGATAAATAAAAGTGTTTGCATTGGGTATAAATGGATGTAAATGCGCTATCCATACTCAATCAGACAAGATTAAAAAGGAGATACTATGTCAAAATACTTATTCTATGTTATGCGCGGCCAAAAAATGTGCTTCGTGCATGTCCTTCTTAATGCGCTCGATTTATCTGAAGCGGGCAATGAAGTGAAGATTATTTTCGAAGGTGAGTCGGTGACACTTCCTAAGGTTCTTGAAGAAGAAAAGTTCGGACTTTATTTGAAGGCAAAAGAAAAGAACCTTATTGCAGGCGTCTGCTACGCATGTTCAGTGCAACTGAATGTACTCGAATACAATGAAGGACTGGATTATCCGCTTATTAAGGATATGAATGGTCATGCGGGAATGAAGGCCTATGTGGAAAGCGGCTATCAGGTGGTTACGTTCTAGGAAGTGTCTTTTTACAGAGAACCTATAGAGTTCGTAGTTTATATTTAGGAATATGAATGGCAAAGTAAGGCGGGTGTCCTATGAGCACAACTTATGATTTGTTTATGAGCATTTTCGAAAAGGGTGCTCTTGGAATAAAGCGTGCAGAACTTCTGGCGTCAGCGTCTGGTCGTGTGCTGGAAATCGGTTCTGGAACGGGCGTAAATTTGCCATACTATGATGCAGACCGTATAAGGCATATCACCTTAACGGACATGAAGGTTAATCCCGTTCTATTTACAAGAATCAGGCATACAGATCTGCAAAACGAAATAAAACAGATGGATGTGGAGTCCATTCCTTTTGAAAGCGAAACCTTTGATACCATTGTTGTCACCCTTGTGTTTTGTTCCGTGAAAGACGTTCAAAAAGGGCTCAGTGAGTTAAGGCGTGTCCTCAAGGCAGATGGCCAGATTTTGTTTATTGAACATGTGCTGCCAGAGGGTCAGCCCCTGAAAAGCCTCTTCAATATTGCCACGCCAGCCTGGAAACGCATAGCGAGCGGCTGTCATCTCAACAGGGATTTTGAAGCGGCCCTTGCACAGGCTTCCTTAGAAGCCGCGGATGTGTCGAGTTTTTATAATTCGTCTTTTATATCTGGGCGGGCTTATAAGAGGTGAGAAGGCTGTTGTGTGTAAAGCATTAGCACAGCATCCGATAACTTCATCCAATAACTTCATCCAATAACTTCAATAACAACATCGTCACCGTACATGTACTTCAGGGTGTCGATGTTGTTTTGCATTACAGGGGTAAGCGCAAGTCCCAAATTGTTGATGATGATTTTTTCTAAAGCAATGTCATATGTCTTAAGCAGGTCTATTGTGAGCAGGCTGTGATTGAGGCAGCCCAGCTTATTGCCGATGACAAGGTGAACTTGGGCGCCATCTGAATCCCTTATGAGATCAAGCTGCAAATACGTCTGTGTGATGGGCACCATCAAACCGCCCGCCAGTTCTACAAAGACGTCTCTTTCACGCTGGATAAACGCTTTAAGCCTGTTGATGTCAATATCGACGTGGTCCAGTGCGCTTGCAAAGTGGGGGGAAGCGGGTTCATTGAAAAAATAGCAGTTGATCTCTTCTAGGGGCTTCTTTTGAATAAGGCTGTAGGTATAAGAGTCACTGTCATCTAGATTATTGAAGCTATTTCGGCCAGTTTCAATGGGCTTTATGACGGTTTTTCCGCTGGTTGCCAGTGACTTACCATAGTATGTTTTTCCCGCGTCCGTATCGGTACCGATTATGTATGTAATCATCTTGTGCTCCATTTGTTTTAAGTGAGGGCTTAACGCTTGTCATGAAACCAGGCTGTAAGCACATCGAAAATTTGAGTGAGTTCTTCTACAGTAATAATGAAAGGGACACAGGTATATAAGTAGTTCAAAAATGGACGGTTAAAGACGCCCTTTTCGTAGGCAAATTCCTTAAATCCGTTCAGCGAAGAAGCATTATGGACTTCAATGCAGAGGACTGCCCCCATTATGCGAATATCCTTTACAAGGGGGTGGGTGAAGTCTTTGAAATAGTCACGTGTTATTCTCTCAATTCTTTTTACTTTTTCCATGTAGTTTTCACGTTCGAAAATTTCAAGCGATTTCAGGGCAACAGAACAGGCGAGGGCATTGCCCATAAACGTAGGCCCGTGCATAAAAGCGTGGTCTGGATTGTCCGAGTAAAACACGTCAAACACTTTTTTGTTTGTTACGGTTGCGGCGTGACCCATATATCCCCCTGTGAGCGCTTTTCCTAAAACGACAATATCAGGACATACTAAATCTGAAACAAACATGTGGCCTGTGCGACCAAAGCCGGTAGCCACCTCATCGAATATGAGCAGGACTTCGTGTTCATCGCAAAGCGACCGCGCTCGTTGAAGAAATTCCACATCATACATGCGCATGCCGCCAGCACCCTGGAGGAGAGGTTCCACTATCATGATGCCAAGGTTCTCGTGTTCACGCTCAAAAACCGCTTCCAGTTCCCCGATTATCGTATTGATATGGATGACGTTGTCCTTTTTATCAAAGGCAAAATGATAGTCTGAGTCGTCACCAACCTCCATGGTCTTAAAGGTGTCGCCATGATAGCTGTGTTTTAGGGAAAGAATTTTTTTCCTGTTATGAATGCCCTTGTTGCTGAAATACTGCAGGCCCATTTTTATGGCAACTTCTACGGCAACACTGCCGGAATCAGAATAGAAGCAGTAATCCAGGTCTTTTGGCAGAATGCCCACCAGCTTTTCAGTGAGCAACTGTATGGGTTTATGGGTGATGCCACCCAGCATAACATGAGAAAATTGCTCAACTTGTACTGAAAGTGCTGTATTGAGCTCTTTGTGATTGTAACCGTGAAGCTTACACCACCATGAAGAGACAGAATCGATAAGTGTCTTTTCTTCAGTTTTTAAGTAGACACCTTCAGCCCCTACGATTTCTATGGGCTCAGCCATTGTTTTCATTTGCGTATAAGGATACCAGATCATTAAGCCATGTCCTCCTCAAAACGGTCATATGCTGCGGGAAGAAGGTTTTTGACTCTGAAACCAATATAGGTGAAGCCAATGGTTAGAAGGATGTCTGTGTAAAAATCAGGCGAAAGAATGCCAATGAGGGCCAGCTTGTAGGTGAAGTCTGAACCCGAGAAGGTCCGCACAATAAAGGTATAGTAGATCATGCCAAAGACCCAAACGAAAACAGATGCAAAAACAGAATAGGGCAGTGCACGCTTTGGACTTTTTGATGCTGACCCCAAACCGGCTATGTATGCCGCAAATATGAAGGAGACAATAAAGCCGAATGTTGGTCTGACAATGTACATGAATCCGCCGCCCGACGCAAACCATGGAATGCCTGCCAGACCGCCAAGCATGTATAGAAGTGCAGAATAACTTGCTTTCCTGGGGCCCATCACAATACCAATAAGGATTAGAAATGGCAGCTGGAGGGTAAAATATTCAGCTACAGGCGAGGGGATTTTAAGAAGGGCGCCAACGCCTAAAAGTGCAGTACCAAGGGCAATGTGTGTCATTTCTCTAGTTGTTAATTTCATAGCCGAGCTCCTTTACCATACGTATATCATTTGCAGTGTCGTTGCCTGAAGTGGTGAGCAGTTCTCCAGTGATTGAGCCGTTAACACAGCTTCCAAACACTTTTCTTCCCCTGTCACTCAAGAGTGCCCGACCGCCTGCCAGGCGTATTGTAGCTGTTGGGTGAATGAACCTGAATATTGCACAGGTCTTGTAAAAGGCGTCTTCATCAATGTGCTTGCTGCCATAAAGCGGGGTGCCTTCAATGGGGTTCAATATGTTCAGCGGGATGGAAGATATTTTGAGGCTTTTAAGCTCAAAGGCGAGATCAATCCTGTCTTGTATGGTTTCGCCAAGTCCCATAATGCCACCGCTGCAGACTTCGAGCCCAGCCATTTGAGCGGATTTGATTGTCGCAATTTTTTCGTCATATGTATGTGTCGTGCAGATCTTTCTGAAATGTTTTCTCGATGTTTCAAGATTGTTATGATAACGTTTCACGCCTGCATCCTTTATTGCTCGAAGTTCATCGTAGCTTAAAAGACCATGGGAGGCACAGAGCTTAATGCGAGTTTCTTTTTTTAGTGTTTTGTAGATTTGTATCGCTTTTTCTAGGTCATTTTGGCCAAGGCGTTTGCCCGAGGTTACAAGACTGAACTTGCTGATTTTGTTTGCTTCGTGAACCTTAGCAGCGGCTACAACGTCTTCTGAGTCCAGAAGCGCATAGACCTCGACCTGACACTTGTAGTGTGCAGATTGGGCACAATAGGTGCAGTCCTCAGAACAGTGACCGCTCTTGCCGTTGATGATTGTGCAAAAATCAAATCGGCGGTCATTGAAACTGTCCATAATTTCACGGCTGCAGGAAAGCAGGTCTTCCAGAGGGTACTGTGCTAATTCCAGTGCCTCGTTGTAGGTGATCTCATGCCCTGAGATGATGTCATTTGTTAGCTTAATTAATGCTGTGTCCATAAAATCTCCTTTCGCATAAGTTGAATATGACTAAAATATAAATGATTGCAGATGTATTGTCAACCTAAAACTTATTATAAGTTGACAATAAAGAAGACAATAGTAACGCTAAGCACGCGCAAGTTTCCAGTCGCTAAGTAAGTATTACTCAATTTATGCTGATTTATTAACAGTTTGTACACAATTTCGAAAGCTATATGTAAATTAAGTGAATTATACTCAACCTATAAAGCGCTTAGGACACCATTTGTAATTGAAGGGAAGGTCATAATGAGAAGAATTGTTGCAAGTATATTGATGTTGACGCTTGTATTCGGATTGATAGGTTGTTCAGATGCACAAGCTGTAAGTGATCAAGGAGGAACAACCCAAGCATCAGAAGTAGAGAGAGCCATAGAGGAAGAGGAAACTAATCCTTCGGATCCTCTATATGTGGATGAGATATTCGGAAATGATGTCATAACAATTGAACTGACCCTTGACGAAGAGAATTGGGATTACCTCATGGAAAATGCTGAGTCAAAGCCTTATATTAGTGCGGACATAACCATCGATGGCGTTGAATTTGAGGACGTAGGTGTGAAAACAAAGGGTAATTCAAGCTTGTCAGCTGTAGTGAAATCGGAAAGTGAACGGTACAGCTTGAAATTGAACTTTGATAAGTATATTGACGGTCAGTCCTTATATGGACTCGATGAATTGGCACTCAACAATGTTTTTTCAGACAATACCTATATGAAAGAGATCCTATCCTATGAATTGTTTGATTATATGGATGTGCCTGCATCTCTTTGTACCTACGCTGATATTTATGTCAATGGAGACCACTATGGATTTTTTTTAGCAGTAGAAGATGTCGATAAGGATTATTTAGAACGTAACTATGGCGTAGATTATACTGGTGAAGCATATAAACCAGAAAGTCTTGAGATGAACGATGACGAAAAAGGTAGAGCTGCTTTCGACGGTGAGCAAATGCCGCATAATATGTCAGAAGAAATGCCATCAGATATGAATGGTGAGATGCCACAGAATATGAGCGGTGAAATGCCACAGGAAAGACCGGATAATATGGCGGGTGGTCACCAAGGCGAAAAGCAAGGTGGCGGAATGAATGGTGGTTCTGGTGGTGTTGATCTGGTATACTCGGATGATGCTGAAGAAAGTTATAATAATATCTTTGAGAATGAGATTACAAGCACAAATGAGAAGGACCATGAACGATTGATTGAGACCTTGAAAGGTATAAGTGTAGGCGAAGATATTGAAGACTATATCAATGTCGACGAGGTTCTTAGATATACAGCGGTAAATGTCTTCCTTGTTAATCTTGATAGTTATTTTTCGAATATGGGACACAACTATGTTCTTTATGAAGATGATGGACAGCTATCCATGCTTCCTTGGGACTATAATATGTCATTTGGAGGAAATTCTATTAACACTGCCAGTGATGCAGTGAACTATGCAATAGATACTGTATTTAATAATGTATCCGCAGAAGAAAGACCTCTTGTATCTGCATTACTAGAAGATGATGTATATAGAGATCAGTATCATCAATATCTGCAGAAACTTGTGGACTATGTGAATTCTGGTGCTTTTAACGAAAGCGTTGATGAAATCGTTCAAGTTATTGATCCGTATGTTGAAAACGATGAGACAGCATTCATTACCTATGATGATTTTGCTCCAGCAGTAGAGGCGCTAAAGACGTTTGCAGAGCTCAGAGCAGAAAGTGTTGAGGGACAACTGGACGGAAGTATCCCTTCAACTACAGATGACCAGGAAGGTTCAGATGTACTCACTGATGCTTCACAGCTAGATATGGATGATTTGGGAAGCATGGGCGGTCGCGGTGATGGTCCACCGAAGCGTTAAAAAGAGAAGGCGGCGTCGTGAAATAACTTTCGTTAGAAAGTCATTCTGCGACGCCGCCTTCTTTAGTGAACATGGAACTTTAAAATTCAACTATTGCTCTCCAAAGAACAATCTTATAGTTTCTTTATCATTTTTTCTGCCAAATACAGCGCCAATTACAAAGGCAATCAGTGCCACCGCCAGTGTAGGCACGATCTGGTGCATGCCGAATGGCTTTACACTATAGATGCTGAAAATGAAGAAGGATGCAAGTCCTGTAACAATGGACAGAACAGCGCCGTCAGCATTTGCACCTTTCCAGTAAAGGCCAAGAATTGTGGGCCATAGGAAGGCCGCTTCCAGACCGCCAAAGGCAAAAAGATTGATCCACACAATAATCGAAGGTGGATTGATTGCAAAAATAAAGACGATTATACCGATGACACCGGTTGTAATAAAGCTGATTCTATTCAGGCTTTTTTCATCAATGTTACCCTTGCCATAGTTTAAGTAAAGGTCCTTGATAATAGAGGCCGATGCAAGGATGAGCATGGAGTCAACCGTGGACATGATTGCAGCTAGAGGCCCCGCAATAAATATGCCGGCTAGGACAGGTGGCAGTACTTTTACAGTAATGCCTGGTATCGCACCGTCTCCAGCAAGACCAGGGACGACGTAAGCTCCTAAGGCGCCAACCAGATGCATTCCCAGCATTAAGAATCCGACGACAACCGTACCGATGACCATGGCTCTATGCAGGGACTTGGAATCCTTAAAGCCCATGCATCTTACAGTAGTCTGTGGCAGACCCAGGACTGCGAATCCGACAAGAACCCAGAAGGAAAGAATGAATGGTATAGGAATTTTCCCGCCAGCTGTCGGAGTAAGGGCACTTGGGTTGCTTTCAATCATCTTTGCCGTGATGGCTTCCATACCGCCGCCTGCTCTGATTATGGCTACAAGCAGGAAGGTCGTTGCAAGGACCATGACAATGCCCTGAATGGCATCTGTGATTGCAACCGCTTTAAAACCGCCAATTGTCGTATAGATGATGACAGCCACGCCAAAGATCACAAGGCCCATGACATAGGAGTATCCTGTAACCGCTTCAAACAGCTTGGCACCACCTATGAACTGCGCTATCATGGCAGCTGCAAAGAACACGATCATTGCTATTGAAGTTGATATAACGATAAATGTGTTGTTGTATCGAGCCTTCAAATAATCCGTTACTGTCACTGCGCCGATTTTTCTTGAAATAATGGCAAACTTCTTTCCCAGTACCCCAAGCGTCAGAAAGGCAGTAGGAACTTGGATCATGGCAAGCAGTATCCATCCGTAGCCCATGGAATAGGCCACGCCAGGGCCGCCGACAAAGCTGCTCGCACTGGAGTAGGTCGCTATAAGGGTCATTGCAAGAACAAACCCGCCCATGGATCTACCACCAATAAAGTATTCTTCCATAAAACTGCCACTGCCAGAAGATTGTCTATTTGTGTAAATAGCAATAGCGAACATGAGCACAAGATAAACTATCATCGGAATCAGAATCATTGCATTACCCATTATTTCGCCTCCTCTTCATCGTCTTCAAAGTCAATGTCCTTGAAGTACTTTTTCACTACAACTGCCAGCAGGACTGAAATCATGACATAGCCCAGTATGCAGCTGTAGAAGAACCAAGAAGGGAAGCCGAGTATGTAGGTATACTCCGACACATCCTTCAGACCGATTCCATAAGCAAAAGCAAACCACCATATGAAAAAGAATACATATAGGCCCACGGTTATTTTTGCTTCCTTGTTGATTTGCCTGTTTTTTTCTTTGAAATTCATATTTGCACCCCTTCACGTTTTCAAATAGGCAACAAAAAAGATGTAGACTCAGACCGACACGATCCGCTACACCTGCTTCGAATAAATATGAAATTCCCTGCTAATGGATGATAGAGTTTATCATATTATCACAGTGTACCGTTAGGATACAGTCACCAAATATATCAAATGAATTCATCTATCTTAAAATTGCACATAATGACTTTGAGAATTTAGGAATTCTTAATTGCAGCAGGTATGACTCTTAAAGATATCATCCAGTGGTATGATAACACAGTTCAGGGGAGGATTCAACGGTGTTTGTTGAGGGAATCATGCAAAGAGCGACGCATCTTTTGGATGGTTTTTGGTTGAGTAGTAAATAATTTATACGGATGGCGCGATTTTTCACACATGATGATATAGTAATACCACTATAGTTTTGAATATGTATGCATATTTACTTTGCCCGACATGTGGTTTGGCAGAGTAGACGGTCTTCGTCAGCCATCTGCGCAAATGGTTGATGTTATTCAAAAAGGGGGAATTTGATGAAAACTAAAAAGCAACCTACGGTCAAAATTGCACTTATTCCAGTCGTATTTCTTGCAGCGTCTTTGTTTTACGCAACAATGGTAAATAATGTTTGGGAAACAGGTTGGATTGATGTTCATATTCCACTGCTTATGGCAGCCTTTATTGGCGGCGCAATTGCAATTTTCAAATTGGGTTATACGTGGGGTGAACTTGAAGAGGGAATTGTTGATCTTATTAAGGCATCTATGGGTGCGATTATTATTCTAATGGTTATTGGTATAGTCATAGGTACATGGCTTGCATCAGGCATTGTGCCTTCTATGATTTATTACGGCTTAAAGATACTGAACCCGGCGATTTTCCTAGTGGTAACCTTACTCATGTGTTCCATTGTTTCATTAGCGACCGGATCATCGTGGACAACGGTTGCAACTGTGGGTATTGCACTCATGGGTGTTGGAACAGGGCTTGGAATTCCCGTTCCCGTTATTGCAGGTGCCATTATTTCCGGCTCTTATTTTGGGGATAAAATGTCACCTCTTTCTGATACGACAAATCTGGCGCCGGCGGTTGCAGGAACGACGCTTTTTGAGCACATTCGCCATATGATCTTTACAACGGGTCCGTCCTATGTCATTTCACTGATTTTCTTCGGTGTCCTTGGCATGCGCTATGCGGGTGGAAATATTGATGTTGAATCTGTAAATGGAATGATTGATGCCTTGTCATCGACCTTTAACATTACACCGGTGCTCTTACTGGCGCCTGTACTCGTTATTGCAATGGTTGTCATGAAGGTGCCTGCATTGCCGGGTTTGTTCTGCGGGGGTCTTCTGGGTGTTCTCTTCGCAGCAGTTTTCCAAGGCACTGATTTGCTAGGTGTCATCGATGCCATGCACTATGGCTTCGCTGTTGAAACGGGAAACAGTGTTGTAGACAGCCTTGTGTCGGGTGGCGGCCTGGACAGTATGATGTGGACGGTCTCACTAATTGTCTGTGCGATGATTTTTGGTGGCATTATGGAAAAAACGGGCATGCTGGGTGCTATTGCTGAGGGTATTCTGACTTTGGCGACAAGAACCGGCGACCTGGTTCTGGCAACGGTCTTAACGTGTTTTGCAATGAATGTAATCGCTGGAGACCAGTATCTGGCCATTGTTATTCCAGGAAGAATGTACAAAGCCGAGTATGACAAGCGCGGCCTGCACCCTAAAAATCTTTCAAGAACGCTGGAAGATTCAGCGACCCTGACTTCAGCGCTCATACCTTGGAACTCATGCGGCGCCTATATGATGGCAACGCTCGGGGTTGCACCATGGACATATGTACCTTACTGTATTTTGAATCTTGTGAATCCTTTGATTGCCATTTTATATGGTTATACTGGTATTACATTAGAAAAAATAGAAGAAAAGCAAGCTGCTTAATCATGATATGTAAAAGACAAGCTATATCCTAGGAGTGTCATAGTATGATTCAGGTCGATTGGAAACCGGATAAGAAAATCAAACAGTCCATACACGCGCAAATCGTAGACTATTTCAATGATAAGATTGAAACGGGCGAATGGCCGATCGGGGCGAAACTGCCGTCCCAAAGACGCCTTGCAGAGTTGTTTGCTGTGAACAGAACCACTGTGGTGGCTGCGGTCAACCAGCTCAAGGATGAAGGTGTCCTCGTTGGGCATGGAAGAGGTGGCACTCAGATCGCGGCCCCTGGAAGGTCTTTGCTGGAAATGACGCAGACCAAGTGGCAAAGTTATATTGAAGATGGTTTCCATATGCCGAACTACAAGACGATTAAGATGATAAACAACGCAGAGCCGGATACCTCAATGCTCCGATTGTCATCAGGCGAAGGGGCACCGGATATGCTTTCTACGGCCATGATGCAGGATGTTTTATCGGAGGTTTCAAAGGAAGTTGGCAGCTTGGGATACAATTGGCCAAAAGGCATCGACGACCTTAGGGTACAACTGAGCAAATATCTCAAAACAATTGGAATCGATGCATCGCCAAACTGTATACTGATTGTTTCTGGGGCCCTGCAGGCGATTCAACTGATCTCAATAGGACTCCTGCAAGCTGGAACAACTGTATTTGTCGAACGCCCTTCCTATATTTACTCATTGCAGATTCTACAAACGCTTGGAATGAGGCGTGTGGGAATATCCATGGACGAGGAAGGCATCGTGTGTGATCAAATACCGGCTCAAATCAGAAAAAGCAGGGCATCGATCCTCTACACCATACCGAACTATCAGAATCCAACGGGAATCACCATGTCGAGCGAGAGAAGGCAAGCGCTGATTGATGTCTGTAAAAAGGAAAAGCTGCCGATTATTGAGGATGATGTCTACGGTGAACTATGGATAGATCAGCCCCCACCGAGCAGTCTGAAAAGTTTGGATACATCCGGAAATGTCTTATACATTGGCAGTGTTTCAAAGACCCTTAGCCCTGGGCTTAGGATAGGCTGGGTTGTCGGTCCTGAACCGGTTGTCAATCGATTGGCAGATATAAAAATGCAAATGGACTACGGCTCAAGCTCGCTCTCTCAACTGACCGTTTCAAAATGGCTGGAAACTGGACTCTATCAAGCACATCTGACGCATATACGTGGTGAGCTCAAGAAACGGCGCGATTATACCCTTCAGCTCCTAGACCTTTACTTCGGGGAGATTGCAGAGTGGACTGTGCCAAAAGGCGGGTATTATGTGTGGGTGCGTTTAAAGGCATCGCTCAGTATGTATAAGATATTTGAGGATGCCTTCAACCACAAACTCCTCCTGTATCCAGGCTATATTTATGAAGCTGCTCAGAACAATAACCTGAGGATATCTTATTCCTATGCAACCTATGAGGAGCTGGAGGATGGCCTTAGAACCTTGTCGCAGATTATAAAAGTGAAGCTTTAGAGGGGAGATGCTTCCTGCTATCGTGTAACGCCTGCTAACAAGCCTATAAAAAGACCGTGTCGCACTTAGACACGGTCTTTTCTTGCTGGAAATTCAGGTGTATCAAGACTTATATCAAATCTTCAAGGCCATTGATATTGGCCTGCTCATCATCACCCATAGGGATGACGATACAGCGCTGTCCGTTAATCAGCTCGGTTTTAATTGTGTGAAGCTTTTCCGGTTTGACCCGCAAGACGACATCATAGTCTGGTGTAGAAGCTTCATCATCATCCGGTTCTAGGATTTCATCACTAGTTGGCGTATCATCAGCAGTGGTCGTCTCATCTGGAGCCGGCGTCTCACTTATGTCTTCAGCTTCTATTTGGTCCACAGCCATCTTTTCGACGCGCTCAAGCTTGGATTCCAGTTCTTCAATCTGTGTGATGAGTGCTTCTTCTCGTTTCTTTTGTGCGTTTTTCTTGACGCGTTTTGAATCGACGAGGTTTTCCGCAAGCGGGGGCTCTTCGCCAAACTTTTCTTCATATGTTTTCTCAATTTGAACAGTGATTTCTTCAGAAACACCACTTTCAATGAGCAGGTCCTTAACCTTGTCTTTCGAAAGTGTGACAGGCTCAACGTCGGCATCCTCATAGATTTCCTTGTGTTGTTCCACCATGGAGTTCAGATTTTCCTGAACGTCTGCAAAAACCTTTTCTGAAATATCGGCATCTGAGCTTACCGAGCTTTTTATAATGTCCTCAAAGGTTTCTAACTGATTGGTTGCGGTCTGTTTCGGCATGCATCCCAGTGCGGCTTCCATCATTTCTGCGTGTGGATCTTTAGCGTTCTTCGTATAGTACATCACCGTATCAACATCTGAGCCACGATCGATAAAGCCTGGGTAGGTGAACCCTATTGATGGAACCTCGACAACCCAGTCCCTGATTCTTGATTTGATTTTGTTCTCGTCATCGAAGTAGCCCAGCCCTGCTTTCGATAGGGAAACGGGGCAGATGGCACAAATGACATATTCATAGACTTCTTCCGATTCATCGAGCTTTCGATTGTCAGACGTTTTGATCATCACATCATAAACATCATGGAAAAAGAGTATTAGATAATTTCCAGAGTAATCATAAGCATCAATAATAGACTCATAAACAAGTGATAGGATGGCATCTTCCTTCAAACCGCTTTTTGCGAGCATCATCAGAAGCTGCTGTTTTTCACTTTTGAAATCAGAATCCATGTGGAAATTGAGCTCTAAAAGATTGTTTCCGATTTTTCCGGAAAGGGATTTTTTTGCGATTTCCAAATATTTAAAGAGTTCATCATCGGGCAGGTTCAAAAAGGTTTCCTGAAATTTGAGCAGGATCTCTTTTTCGCTATTTACGTAGCATCCAGACACTTTTGTGAATGTGCATGCTTCTTTTTTGAATCGTCTTTTCAGTTCCAGTATGTCTTTATTATTCATAAGTCTCCACCTATTTCTAACTTGGGTCATTCGCATAGCCTTATATTTCAGAGGCATATTTTATGAATACGCAAAGTTTAATCAACAATATATTAAGTATAGCGTTTTCGTTGAATGAAGCAAAGACTTAAGAAGCGTCTTTTAGCTGTAGCTTATTGAAAAATGAAAACAGAAAGTTTTCTATTGGGAAAGAGTATGTTAAAATAGAAAAGAAGAAAATAGAACAAATGTTTGGTGCGGATTAGGGTGAGTTTATGCAAGAAATCAAAAACATATATGTTGCAATTGATCTGAAGTCCTTTTATGCGTCAGTTGAGTGTATAGAGCGTGGACTGGACCCTTTATCGACCCATCTGGTTGTTGCGGATGCAAGCAGGTCGCAGAAGACAATATGTCTGGCCGTATCGCCATCTCTCAAGGCCTATGGCATACCAGGCAGGGTAAGGCTTTTTGAAGTGGTTCAGAAAATTGGAATGGAGAATGAAAAGCGGGCTCAGAGAATCCACAGTAAGAATCTCAGAGAAGCTTCCCATTTTGCTGAAGTGCTGGAAAGCTCTCCGAGTACAGCCATTGATTACATCGTCGCGCCGCCGCGAATGGCATTATACATCGAATACAGCACGCGTATTTACAACGTGTATTTGAAATATGTAGCACCTGAAGATATCCATGTCTATTCCATTGATGAGGTTTTTATCGATATAACCAACTATTTGAAGCGTTCTAAGCTCAGCCCGCGGGATTTTACGAAGATGATCATTAAGGACATACTTGAAACAGTGGGTATTACTGCAACTGCAGGTATAGGGACCAATTTATATTTGAGCAAAATTGCCATGGACATCGTTGCAAAGAAAATCGATGCCGATGCTGATGGCGTAAGGATTGCGGAGCTCAATGAACTGAAATACAGAGAACAATTGTGGAATCATCAGCCTCTCACAGATTTTTGGCGTGTGGGAAGAGGCTATGCCCAGAAGCTTGAAAAACACGGGCTATATACCATGGGGGACATTGCCAGGTGTTCTATCGGTGAAGACAATACTTTTCACAATGAAGACCTGCTGTATGACCTCTTTGGTGTGAATGCAGAGCTGCTGATCGATCATGCCTGGGGCTGGGAGCCGTGTAGAATTGAACACGTAAAAGCCTATAAGCCTTCCAGTAAGAGTACTGGTGCTGGACAAGTCCTGCTCAGACCTTATGCGTATGAGGAAACAAGAATAATCGTAAAGGAAATGACCGACCAGCTGGTGCTTGATTTGGTGGATAAGAGGCTTGTAACAGACCAAATTGTACTGACCGTAGGCTATGACATTTCAAATTTGTCAGACCCTGACCGGCGTAAGCGTTACAAGGGTCAGGTTAAAACCGACTATTACGGCAGAAAGGTTCCAAAACATGCCCACGGCACAGCAAACATAGATAGGCTGACCTCATCGACAAAGCTTATTATGGAAGCAGTAATGGACCTGTTCGATGAAATTGTGGATGAGGCCCTGCTTGCGCGAAGGGTAAATATCGTCGCAAATCATGTGGTCGCCGAAGACACAGTTGCCGATGATGTGTCTTTTGAACAACTGGACCTTTTCACAGACTATGATAAAAAGACCAGAGAAAATGAAGAAGAGAAAGCCTTGCTTGAAAAGGAAAAAAAGCTTCAGCATGCCCTTCTGGATATTAAGAAGAAGTTTGGTAAAAATTCAGTTCTAAAGGGCATGAACCTGCAAAAGGGCGCAACAGGGAAAGATAGAAACAATCAGATTGGGGGCCATAAGGCCGACTGACTTTTGAATAAGTACAGCTGCTATGGGGAAGGAAGAATACATGAGCAAGTATGAACAAAATAAGGAAAAAAACTACGATGACATTCTGCATTTACCCCATCCTGTTTCCAGAAAGAGGCCGCAAATGCCGCTGGAAGATAGGGCTGCCCAATTTTCCCCCTTTGCAGCGGTTGTAGGACATGAAGCGTCAGTTAAGGAAGCCGCTAGGGTAACGGATGCGAAAAGGGACTTGGACGAGGCTCAGAAAATTATCATAAATGAACAACTGAGGGAGATTGATGGAAGAGTTCGGGCCGAAATTCAGACCGCAAGTCAGACTCAAGCTCAGGGATGCACCGAAAGTGGCATTGAAGTGGAAATCGAGCACTTTGAGGCAGACGCACTAAAATCGGGCGGTCACTATGTTGTGTCCAGGGGCAGTGTTAAGAAAATTGATGGCTATACACATCGTGTTTATATGTCAGATGGCGCTGTAATTGCGATTGATGATATATTTAGACTGGTCATTTTGTAATTTCTATGGATATATCCTTAAAGGCAGAGTAAGATTAAAGTGTAGACATTCTTTTAGGCAATTTTGTAAGCGTGATTTTAGAAAAATAAGTTCTATGAGAATAAGTTCTAAAAGAAGTATTTTAAGGCAAAGGTCTATACAAGAAAAGTTTATGAGAAGTGTTTTTTATGAATAGAGAGGAGTAGTAAATTGAAGTTTATTTCATGGAATATTGATTCGCTGAATGCAGCGTTAACGAGTGATTCTAATAGAGCAGTAATGTCACGACAAGTAATAGACACAATTCTAGCACAAGATGCAGATGTAATTGCCCTGCAGGAAACCAAACTTCCTGCCAAGGGTCCTAGCAAGAAGCATATGGAGATCCTGGCGGAGTCCTTTAAAGGTTATGCCTATACTTGGAGAAGTTCTCAGGAACCAGCCCGAAAAGGCTATGCAGGGACCATGTTTCTCTATAAGGAAAAGTACACGCCGGTGGTATCGTGTCCTGAAATCGGCGCACCCGATACTATGGACTTTGAAGGTCGTATGATCACCCTTGAGTTCGACGACTTTTATCTGACACAGGTTTACACGCCCAATGCTGGCGACGGCTTGAAAAGATTAAAGGAAAGACAAGCCTGGGACGTGAAGTATGCGGACTATCTTGAAAGTCTGGATAAGAATAAACCCGTCATTGCAACGGGGGACTACAATGTTGCCCATAAAGAGATTGACCTGGCAAACCCAGACAGCAATCACATGTCTGCCGGCTTTACAGATGAAGAGCGTGAAGGTTTCACAAATCTGCTCGGCAAGGGCTTTACAGATACCTTCAGGCACGTTCATGGTGACGTGACGGGTGCTTATACTTGGTGGGCACAAAGAGTGAAAACAAGTAAAATCAACAATTCTGGCTGGAGGATTGACTACTGGCTGGTAAGCGACAGGGTTGCTGATAAAGTCATCAAGTCTGAAATGGTGGATTCTGGTGACAGACAGGACCATACGCCGATTTTGCTGGAGATTGATTTGGGCGTTTAGGAATTTAAAGTGGAAACCGCGTAAAATAACCTATCCGGTACTGGATAGGTTATTTTTATGAGTGATATATTAAAGAACAGCCTAGAAATTGACTCTTCGTAAGACTAAAATCCACCCGATTATAAAGGTCCAAATACAGATGTTTTGGGTCTATAGTGGTTCGAGATGTGTGAACATACATGGATTTTGAAAGTGAGTCATAGGAGACTATGCTATAATTAAATTTGTATTATTAAGGAAATAGATTGAAATATCCCAAGATATTTTGAGCGATTTATTAAACGGAGGAAATCATGAATTTGTTTCATAAGTTGACTAATTATTATAGGCAATCGCTTTCGGATGCAGTGATGAAAGAAGTAAATCAGAAAGAGCTCTGTGAAGATTGCCTTATAGATATTAATGAAATTTTGAGAGGGGAGATTAACGCCTCTGTAACGGAATATATATTTAGGCAAAAATACAATAGCAGATATCGTGAAGCCATTGAAATGAACTGGACTGTAGATGTTATACTATGCCCATTTAGTTTTGAAGTGAATTCCGAGCACGGAAATAAAAAAGTGCTTCCAGAGACATTGGTACCTATCATGATGCCTGCAAAGCTTTATATTAGTGGGAAATTGTCGCACACTGGGAAAAAACCATGGATTGATAGAAAGCTGCTCAGTCCTACTGAATTGGAACCATATAAGATCGGATCCGTGCAAGACTTGGATAACTATCTCAGTACAAATTCGCTAGATGTGAAAAAACATCCGTCATGGCCGTATTATATTGATTTCGTAAACGAGATGTTGAAAACGGTGTGCAAAATGGAGTTGAATCATCTTGTTATAAAAGATTTTAGTCTGACAAAGGACGCATTTGTAGTTGTGAATAATATTATTAATGCATCAAATCACTTGAGGGAACTGTATGAATATATTGTAGATAAATCTATAGAACCCAATTCACTTGCAAGGAATATGTTTAACTATCATGAAAAAGAACAACAAGAAGTATGCGATGAGAAAAATCAGTTTGACCTAAGTGGAAGACATTTTGGTCAAATGGGATGTGGATTTCCGCTATCATCTTCCCAGCGTGAAACAATGAACTACTATCTATCAGATGAAAACGAAGAAGTGTTTGCTGTTAATGGACCTCCGGGGACGGGTAAGACAACACTGCTTCACTCGATTATTGCAAATGAATATGTGACTAGAGCAGATAAAGGCCAAGAACCACCCATTATTTTTGCAACATCAAACAATAATCAGGCGGTTACGAATATCATAGATAGCTTTACTGAAAGCGATGAGGATGCAGATTTACTTTCGCGTAGATGGCTAAAAGGTTTATTTAGTCTGGGCGCATATTTAGTTAGCGATAAGAAAAAAGGTGTGGATGCTTATCAGACTATTATAGAGACAAGTAGAACTGATGGCTATTATAAGAAACTTGAAAAAAGGGATGAACTTGAGAAGCTGCACGAAACATTTATGCAGATGAGCAGACGGTATTTAGAGCGCAATGATAATGTAATCTTAAGTGGTGTAATAGAAGAGCTTAAGTGCAGGATAAATAAAAACGTTAAGAAAATAAGAGAATCTATCCCTCTGCTGATTCGCAAGAAGAATCAGATTGAATCATTAGAAAAATTATATCCTGAGGGCTTTGAAATTGCTTTGAATGAAATTAATGATGAATTGTTAAAATATGAAATGGAAAGAGAAGAGTATGTACTCATATCCGCATCGTTCGATAACTGGTATAATAATCATTTTATAATCGTCAAATTTTTCATTAAAATGAATTTACTGAAATTTTTATATAAAAGAAGTATGATGGATTTTGTAAACAAGCATTTAAGATACTTTAGTACGAAAGATCATGGTTCATTTACTAGGATTGAGCAGTCTATAATTGATTGGAACTCAGAACTTAGTCAGAAAGAACTAGAGCTGCAAAAGCGAGTACGAAAAATTGAAAGTGACAGAAGGGTCTATATTGAGACGGTCCAGTCAGTTGAAACTATTGCATGTGAATTTGGCTGTGATAAGGAATACAGCGACGATATTTACAATGAAATCAATAATGCGATGGACACTGGCATTAGATATGAGTCCTTTATGCTATCGGTTCATTATTATGAAGGAAGATGGCTTCTGGAATGTTTTGATAGAATCAAAAAAAATGAAACAGATAAAAAATCAGAGATAAGCAAACGTAAGTTTTGGTATAGAATGGCAAAATTGACACCCTGCTTTGTATCTACCTTTTATATGATTCCGAAATTTTTACAGAATGGAGAATTTGGGAATAACGATCAATGGGTAAAAAATTATTTCTTAAACTTTATCGATATACTAATTATTGATGAAGCGGGTCAAGCATCTCCAGAGGTGTGTCTACCTTTATCCATGCTGGCGAAAAAGGCTATATTTGTTGGAGATGTTTATCAGATTGAGCCCGTATGGAGCGTAGAACGCTATTCTGATATCCCAAATATAAAAGCGTACATTGGCGAAGAATATATTTCATCATTAATCGAGAGTGGTTACTCTGCTCATAGCGGGAACTTAATGACGATTGCAAAGCGACATTCCAATTTTCAAAAATTTAGTGAAGGTGGAATGTATCTAACAGAGCATCGCAGATGTTTGCCAGATATCATTCAATATTGCAACGAGCTAACATATGAGAACAAACTTATTCCTATGAGAAGGAACGATCGAGAAGGTTTTATACTGCCTAATATGCTACATATAGACTGTAAAGGCAATTCAACGAAAAAAGGTGGCAGTCGTAAGAATGAATTTGAGGCTGAAGCAATCGCCAGATGGATTGCAAATAACTCGAGTAAGTTTGTGGAATACTATAACGCTCTTGAAAAAGAAGACAAATCGGAAGTATTGATATCGGATATTATTGCGGTTGTGACACCGTTTAAAGCTCAAGCGAATTTGATTAGAAATTTGCTGCGTCGGTCTGGTTTTGGAAGCATAACTGTTGGAACAGTGCATTCACTCCAAGGTGCAGAACGTAGAATCGTTGTGTTCTCTACAGTGTACGATTCTAAAGATGGAAACAGTTATTTTTTTGATAGTGGTGTAAATATGCTAAACGTTGCGGTTTCACGGGCAAAAGATAGTTTTGTTGTTTTTGGGGACTCAGATATATTAAAGCCTGGCAATACAAAACCAAGCGAAATTTTAGCAAAATACTTGACGTTCACTAGCCAATCGATTTAAGTTCAATGTAGTTATGGATGGAAATAATGTAAAATGAATCCACAAAATAACAGGCCCCTTGTAAACGCAAGGGGCCAAATTGAATGGTGCTGAAGGTTCGGTACAGGTATCCCCACACGGAAGGCAAGTAATTCTGAGAGGATACAGGTCTTTTTGGATGAATTAAACAGTCATAAGAAGCTGCTATTCTTGGTTTATAAAAGATTGAATGATATAATTGGTTTATAGAATGGAGTGATTATATGCTTCTAAGTGAACTGATCAAGAAAAAAGACAAGATAAGAAGAATTGTAAATAAAAATAAAGGAAGCCATGTAAGCGTGTTTGGCTCAACGGCTGATGGGAGTGCGACTGAGAACAGTGATGTCGATTTTCTTGTTACGTTTCAGGATGATGCGTCCCTTTTTGACTTGATAGAAATTAAGATAGAGCTTGAAGAGTTGCTTGGAAATAAGGTTGATGTTGTTTCGGAAAAAGGACTTAAGAATAATGAAATAGGTAAAAGCATAAGAAGGAGTGCTGTGTCTATATGAACCGAGATGCAACTTATGTTAATCAAATACTAGAGGCGATTGATAAAATTGAGAAATATACTGAAAATGGTAAAGTTGAGTTTATGACGACACAACTCATTCAAGATGCTGTTATTAGAAATGTTGAAGTTATTGGAGAAATATCTAAAAGAATATCTGACGAGACTGTCCCAAATTTTGTGTAAATAATCTGCCACGAAAGCAGCGAATATGAACTTTTTAGGAACTCTCGATTACGAATGGATAATCGAGAGTTCGTTTATTATCTGATCCCAGTTTCGTTGACGCTGGGACCATTTCTTTGTTGCATTTTCAGTTGCTAAGTAAAGGGACTTCATCAGTGACATGTCTGTTGGATAGACTGGTTTTCCCTTAGTTACTTTGCGGTATTGTCTGTTCAGATTTTCAATTATATTGGTCGTATACATGATCTTTCTGATGTTCGCTGAGTATGCAAAAAACGGAGATATAACACCCCAGTTATCTTTCCAGGATTTTATGCAGCGCGGATAATGCGAACCCCATTTTTCTTCAAACTCAAGAAGCATCTGATAACCTGATTCCTCATTTGGAGCTTGATAAACAGACTTAAGATCTTTCATCAGTTCTTTGATATGTTTGTAGCTGACATATCGCGTAGATGAGCGAATTTGATGAATGATGCAGCGCTGTACAATAGACTCTGGATATGTCGCTTTGATTGCTTGCTCAAAGCCTGAAAGTCCATCAACACTGAAGATTGTAACTCTCTGAACACCACGATTCTTTAAGTCTGTCAGAACCTTTAGCCAGAATTTACTCGTCTCATTTTCGCCTATCCAGATACCTAAGACATCCTTCATACCATCTGTATTTATGCCAACAACAACGTATGCAGCTTTAGATACAATGCGGTTATTCTGTTTTACTTTGTAATGAATAGCATCCATGAAAACAAACGGATACTCTGTTTCAAGTGGTCTGTGTTGCCACTCTTCGATGTGAGGGATGATTTTATCAGTCATACGTGAGATTGACTGTGCTGAGAGTGGCATCCCGTAGAGGTCTTCTATATGTTCTGAGATATCTCTTTGAGACATTCCTTTGCCATACATAGAGATCACTTTGTCTTCAATCGCTGAAATATCACTGGAGTGTTTTGGTACAATTTGTGGATCAAACTCACCGTTACGATCTCTTGGAATCTCTAGTTCAACTTCGCCAAGATCAGTCTTTACACGCTTTGTTGATTTCCCGTTTCTGTAGTTCGTTTTCTCAACTTGGCGATCGTATGGCTCATAACCAAGCTCTTCATCCAGTTCTGCTTCTAGTAGTTTCTCAACGCCAGTCTTAAGCATTTCCTTCAGCACGCTCTGTAGGTCTGTCACATCGGTGATATCCTTGTCCTGCATAAGGGCTTCTGTCAGTTCTGATATCTTGTTGTTTTTCTTCTTTCGACTCATAAAAAAATCCTCCACTCTGTAGTCTAGTTTATAACACTAACTACTTTCGTGGAAGATTTCTTGTTTTTACACTAAATTTGTTTCAGTACCTATCTGACAGTTTTAGGGCATTTCATTATGAAGTGCCTTGGAAGCAAATTATAATGCTCCCCATTGTCAAGACAGGCATTTAAGAAAAATAAGTCAATACTCCTTCCTTACGCATGACAAGCTAAGCCACTAGTTTCTGTACTTGTGTCTTGTTGTAGATTTCACCTGGTGTGCATCCGTCAAGTGATTGATGTGGGCGACTGTAATTATAGTATTGCATGTATTCATTAACAATTCTTCGGAGCTGTTTAGGCGTGGAATACTCCTCAAGATATGTCTTTTCCCACTTCAAAGTTCTCCAGAATCGTTCAATGCGAATGTTGTCTAGTGCTTTGCCACGACCGTCCATGGAAATTTTGATATTGTTCTCTTTTAGGAGTTCCACATAAGCTTCGCAGGTAAACTGCGCGCCCTGATCGCTATTAATGATTTCGGGTTTTCCATGGGCCTGAATAGCTTTTCGCACTGTACTCAGGACAAATGCTTTGTCCATAGTAGTTGATAGCTCATAGGACACGATAAAACGTGAATGCCAATCGATTATGGCGCATAGGTACATGTGTCCTTTAGGCATTCTTAAGTATGTTATATCAATAGACCAAACTTGATTTGGACGGCTGATACGCAGCTTTCTCAATAGGTATGGATACAGATATTTTGCGTGTTCGCGTTTGCTTAAATTTGGTCTTGGACAGAGTCCGTGAATTGCCATATCACACATATAACGACGTGTACGTTTCTTGTTAATCGATACATTGAAATCACGCTTTAGAACCGTTGTCATTGTCCGATATCCGAAGTTAGGATGATCTGTGTAGAGTCGGTCAATAAGCCATTTGATTTGATATTCTTCTGTCCTATCAATGGATTTTGCTTTGTAATAGAGCGTACTTCTGTTAAGCCCTAACAATTTACATTGCTTGACTACAGATAATTTTTCGTTACTTTTTTCCACTAGGTTTCGGCGGTTCTGTGGAGAGACCAGCTTCTTTAGATTTTTTTTTGAGCCAGTTATTCTCAACGGTTAACTGACCTAGCTGGCGATGCAACTCATCAATTTCAGCTTCGTGTTGCTGCGTGAGTTCATCAGTATCATCTTTTTCTTTGCTGAAAGCACGTGAGGCATTCTTTAGGAATTCAGATTTCCAACGCGTAATTTGAGCTGGTTGGATTTCGTACTTGGCAGCAATTTCAGTGAGTGAGTGTTCCTCGCTCAACAGTTCAAGGACAATTTTAGTTTTCTGTTCCGGGGTAAATGTTCGTCTCTTTTTCATACTTACATTTTAACTTATTTTGATTGAAGAATCTGTCTAAATTCTTGGGTTCATTATAAATGGCTGGTATCCGTGATGTTCTAATTCATGATTATGATAGTACTGATTTAGAGATAGTTTGGAATGTAGTGGTGAACGAATTGCCAAAAGTAAAGTCAAAACTGAAAGAGATGGATTGAAATTATCAAATATAGATTTGCAGGATCTAACCGCGTGGGCATTTTGTCTATTGCGGTTTTTTTTGTGTGGATAATTTGAATAGTAGAAATTAAATATAAGGTTAGTGCTGAAAATTGCAATTTGAGGTACTTACCTTATTCTTTTCTAGGCAACTCATGATTACGTTAAAAATAGAAGGTGTTACCATATGTTTGTAGAATTGTATTAGAAAAGAAAATGATATGCATTTGTATCGTAAATATCTGAGTTATGTAAAATCTACTGCTATAGAAACTTAATGATAAGAAATATAACATAATAAAAATTAGTATTTATGTTTGCACTGTTCTAAATTTACACTATATCGTGTTCAATCGCATAGAATTTTCCGTTACTGCTTAGTTCGAAATAAGCATTATCATTATATGACTTTAATAGACCAAGCTCTAGAGCTTCTGATATTAGTAAATCAGTTTTAATTCTTGAGGTTGACATATTACGATGAATATCATCTCTGGAAGAAATATTCCCTGTGTTTTCATAGTATATTGCAGATAAGTGTTGTTCTATAAAATGGGGGGATGTCATCACCAGATTTCGATTCCCGCTGGTCGATTATCGTATCTACTCCAGAGTTTCGCAATCGGGTTGCTAAATCTAGCGACCATTTTTATGTTCTTGTGTGTCATGTGAGTAAGAAATAAACACTTTAGGTATGCTCATAATTTTGATTCCTTTCAATAACTTTATTTGTGGTTATTCAATTTACTATCTAAACTAGGAATTTGATTTTATTATTTTAAAACATAAGTTGACACTTCTCTATTAATATTAGGATTTATTCTTAAAGTATGCTCTCAGAATTTCAGGTCCATTATAATGAACCCAAGAATTTAGACAGATTCTTCAATCAAAATAAGTTAAAATGTAAGTATGAAAAAGAGACGAACATTTACCCCGGAACAGAAAACTAAAATTGTCCTTGAACTGTTGAGCGAGGAACACTCACTCACTGAAATTGCTGCCAAGTACGAAATCCAACCAGCTCAAATTACGCGTTGGAAATCTGAATTCCTAAAGAATGCCTCACGTGCTTTCAGCAAAGAAAAAGATGATACTGATGAACTCACGCAGCAACACGAAGCTGAAATTGATGAGTTGCATCGCCAGCTAGGTCAGTTAACCGTTGAGAATAACTGGCTCAAAAAAAAATCTAAAGAAGCTGGTCTCTCCACAGAACCGCCGAAACCTAGTGGAAAAAAGTAACGAAAAATTATCTGTAGTCAAGCAATGTAAATTGTTAGGGCTTAACAGAAGTACGCTCTATTACAAAGCAAAATCCATTGATAGGACAGAAGAATATCAAATCAAATGGCTTATTGACCGACTCTACACAGATCATCCTAACTTCGGATATCGGACAATGACAACGGTTCTAAAGCGTGATTTCAATGTATCGATTAACAAGAAACGTACACGTCGTTATATGCGTGATATGGCAATTCACGGACTCTGTCCAGGACCAAATTTAAGCAAACGCGAACACGCAAAATATCTGTATCCATACCTATTGAGAAAGCTGCGTATCAGCCGTCCAAATCAAGTTTGGTCTATTGATATAACATACTTAAGAATGCCTAAAGGACACATGTACCTATGCGCCATAATCGATTGGCATTCACGTTTTATCGTGTCCTATGAGCTATCAACTACTATGGACAAAGCATTTGTCCTGAGTACAGTGCGAAAAGCTATTCAGGCCCATGGAAAACCCGAAATCATTAATAGCGATCAGGGCGCGCAGTTTACCTGCGAAGCTTATGTGGAACTCCTAAAAGAGAACAATATCAAAATTTCCATGGACGGTCGTGGCAAAGCACTAGACAACATTCGCATTGAACGATTCTGGAGAACTTTGAAGTGGGAAAAGACATATCTTGAGGAGTATTCCACGCCTAAACAGCTCCGAAGAATTGTTAATGAATACATGCAATACTATAATTACAGTCGCCCACATCAATCACTTGACGGATGCACACCAGGTGAAATCTACAACAAGACACAAGTACAGAAACTAGTGGCTTAGCTTGTCATGCCTAAGGAAGGAGTATTGACTTATTTTTCTTAAATGCCTGTCTTGACAATGGGGAGCATTATACATGATGGTCTTCAATATCACACATCCACTGGTTGAACTTAACTAATTCAAAATTTGAATCAGTAACTCGGTTTTTATGAAATCCTTTTAATACTGGGTTGATACCTAGAGTTTGGTAAAAAGCATCATCACGACACAAACCATCTTGTCTCAATTTATGTCGTATTTGTCTTGCAGTAGAGGTCATGAAGTTTAAGAGAAATAGTTCCCTTAAAATATTATCATTAGTTACATTAACCAGACCACTTGGTGACCACTTTAAAAATGAGATTGGATAGAACATTTTATTTGACATTTCATATAATCTTAGTGGTTTAATGCAGTACTCATCAGGATGGCCAGAGATACTAACTTCAAAGTATGGTGTTTTACATGTGTCTATCCAAGCGATTTCCAATCTTTGAATTTGTGAATCATCGATTAGTAAGCCATTCGAACCTTTTAGTGAATCACATATTACTTTTGAGTAGTTATCCAAATCACCCAAATCGGGTGTTTCATATCACGTTTGCTCATTTAGATACAAAGTTATTAAAACTCTAACTTCACCGTAATAAACATACTTAATGTCCTGTAACTCATTATGTATTTGCTCTATAAACGCTTTCTTCCTTCTACTTTCATAGCAAGATGGTGAGAACTCAAATGTTCTTTTAAAAGTTCCCATCATAGGATTTAATCCTTCTTGATGTAATCTGTATTCAATTTCATGTGGATCTTTATTCATTACCAATCTCCATTTCATTGTACATATATCTTTCGTCTATTGGTTATAATTCAGTGCGTAATACATAGTATTATAATTGCATATAAAGACATTAAAATCAAGATATGGTAATTATACGCTAACAATATAATGTAAACGGCAAAACCATCCCATAACACAGCAGTTCCCAAAATGCCCCTCTGTTTATACGAAGTGGCATTTATTATACTAGTTTATGGTAAAATATAGTATATGAATTATAAAAGTGGGGCACTTCGGGAACTGTGGGAACGTTATATGAAAATCAAAGTGAGAGGTAATGTATGAATGAGTATGTGAAACTAATTCGAAAATATAGACTTGATTCAATTATTTTGAGTATTAGTAATCTAACTCGTAAACAGATTCTAGAGAATAAAATCATCACAAAAGTAGAGTTACCTACAAGGTTTCAGGGCACAGAAGATAATCAGTTTTGGATAATACCATGGGATATGATGTCTGTATCTTTTGACTCAATCCAATACACAAATGATTTTAGAGGAAAGGACCTCGATTACGATGGTATGATTGATCTTCAAAATACTTTTAGAAGCGTTGACGACGAAATTGCAGGTGAGAAACTAGCTAATATTGACGGTAAAGACCTATTACCATATATAGCATATGGACATTCACAAGAAGAATTCTGGATGCAATCCATTCATAATGAGACTATGAATTTTAATAGGAATAGAGAGTTGCTTTTGATTGGACAAGATAAGTTCACTGAAATCATGGAAATTGCATTTAAAACTGAGCTTGGATTGAGCATGGAAGAATACTATAGTTCTGTTTGGATTCTTTATATATGGGGATTACATAGTAGTGATTACTCGGATTTGGACAACATAGTTAAACTTCTTAGTCAGAAGTATGAGATAGATTCTAAAGCCTTAAAAGTCATACTCGATTATTATACTGGTGAGATATCTTTCTTCAAATCACACAGATTTGGAAAAAATGTATTTTTGATTAAGCCATTCGTTAAGACAAATTCAAACAAAACGATTTTATCAAGCGTGTATTATCTTCTTCGTTTATTGAGTTTTGGTGCCTATTGGGTTGTTAGAAATCACTATTATAAACAAGACTCGCAAGCTTTTACTAATGCTTTCGGTGTTATGTATGAGGAATATTTCGATCAAGTTCTAAATCATTTTTTAGAGAACAAAAAATTCAATAGAATTGAAGAAGAATATGGAGTGAAATTAGTTGATTGGGAGATTGAAACTTCAAATTTTGTATTGCTAGTTGAGCAAAAAACGTCGCTGGCAAGGATGACTTCGAAGACTATGTATCCAAGAATCAAAGAAATGAAATCCTATTTTGAAAAACTTTCTGAAGGAGTTATACAACTTCATTCAACTAGAAAGCGCTTTGAATCAAAATACGGAGACAAGCATGTTGTTAAGTTGCTAGTTTTGTTTGAAGAACTATATGTTAATGACATTATTATAGAATCAATAATGGAATTTGTACCTGAAAATATTGACAAGGATGTTCTTCTAATAGGCACTAATGAGTTTGAAATATTAGTTGAGTTAGCATCAACTGATGAAGAGAAATTTGAAGATCTTATTAGTGAAAAACTTAAACTAGATAGGGAGAAAGCGGCAGATAATAGAACATTCTCAAAACTGTTTGAAAAATATGAAATTCCTAAAACCGGTTATGCGCGAAACGTTCTATCACATTATAATCATTATTCACGGAAAGTCACTTAGATTATCATCTAACATGACAATTCATAACAATTAAAATGATGTCAATCTTAATGATTTATATCATAGATTAGCAAAAGATTAGCAAAAACAAATAAACAAACGCATAAGAAAAACTCACCTTCATCTGAAAGTGAGTTTTTTAAGTGGTGCCGAAGGCGGGAATCGAAGCTGGGGCCCAGCAGGCGTTTGATTTTGATCATAAACTATATCATATTTTCTGAGTGTATTTTGAAACCACTGGCTACACGCTATCGGGCTTTTCTAGCGGGTTCAATCCATTGCCATTCAACAAAAAACAAAAATGACCCATCCTAATGGATAGGTCATTTTTACTTGGTGCCGAAGGCGGGAATCGAACCCGCACGCCCCGAAAGGCTCTGGATTTTGAGATGAAAACGATGAGTTAACCCTAATTCAATATTGTGCGAAAGTGTTGAAAAATCAGCGTTTTCTATTATTATATATTGTATGTAGTTCTATTATTATTCAGTACATATTGAGAATTGGATTAGCAAGAGATTAGCAGAGAGAAATCAAATACTTTGATTATGACGTACTAATGTAAATGGGTATGTTCGCAGGGGATATATGGATATGCGTTCAATATATTTTCGTGTCGTAATTACATGTTTTATATAAATAGCCCATTTCGTTATGCACGAAGTTGCGGAGCATCGTGCATCGATGGGCGTTTATACCGATTAGTATTGAAAGTCAAAAGAGTTAATAAGGAGTGTGAATGTGAAAAATACTAAAACAGTAGAAAAGATATGTCGTAATTGCGAGTTTATGATGTTTGGAAATGATAATTTTGTATGTGCTGCAGGTGGGGAAACGTATAAGTATGGCGATGTGATAGATGATGATACAAAGAGTTGTGATAACTTTGAGCTGTCATTTGGATTGTATCAAGAAGGATATAGTCAACAAAATAAGAAAGAGCACCCTGTGAGATAATCACGAGGTGCCCTTTTTTAAATTGTAATACTAAGTATTTTACCGATGATAGTTACAGTATTAATTTGCCTCATTATTGAGTTAGATTCCTCTTGTGTCGCAGTTTCATTGCTATATTTTGAATCAAAGAACTTGTAGTTTTTGAATTTTAGTTCGCCATTTGTAATATCAACAAATCTATTTTCTAGGTCAAGTTGAGATTCATCAAATACACTTGGAATTGTGTCTGAGTTAAGAGGTACTATTGAGAATACATCAAGAGAGTCACTTCGTTTATCAACTCTGAACTGACCTATAATGAATCCGGTTCCAATATCTCTAGAATCGTAAATCATAAATAGATCGTTTTGTTTTGCATTATAAAGTGCACCAATTGGGTCCGAGTCATCGAAATAAATTACTGAACCTTTGTTTAGAAGTCCTTCGTATAAATCTTTTTCAAGAATATAAAATTTGTCTTTGTTAATAATCGGTTGATTTGTGTAGTTGATTATGAAGTTTGCGAGGCTATTGTTAGTGCTGTTATTAAGCACTTCTTTGCTGTCTGGAGAGAAATTATTTGTTTCGTTATACACGGATTGAACAAATGTTCTAATTTCAGTAGGTGAGTTATCTAAGTATGCTTGGAGCACAAGTTCTTGAGCGTCAGCATTACATTCACTAGCAATTTTTCTCAACATTTCTTCAGAAGGATTGATAATCTTTCCATTAGTTAATTTGCTTATGTATGATGGGTCAATATTACATTTCTCAGCAAGTTCTCTATAAGTTTTAGAGCTATCTTTTACTATTCTCTTTAAAATCTCGCTATAAGCCATTTTGAACACTCCTTGAATTGAAAATCATCTAAAATGAAAAAATATATCAATTTCTATTGACAGTATATAGCAAGTATCTCTATAATGAAAGTGAATTATTAATCAACGAATATGAAATAACAGTAAACAACATTAAACAAAACTATTATGTATTTAATCGGATTACTAAGTAAATGAAGGAGAGATACTCATGAGATTTTATGATGGCAAATTTTTATACGGTGAGAATGCAATTTCCAAGAACTTAGAAGTAGAAACTGGTGAGGTCTTACATAATTTGTTATTGGATGACTACCTATTCAATGCAAAACCTATTGAAGAATTAATTAGGAATAATGATGAGCTGTCAAATGAAACGAAAAATTCAATGCTACATGTTTCTAATGGGTTTGCAGAAGTGATAGACGATATAAGAGCGATTAGGATTGAGGATAATAGCAGATATGCAAAGAAAAAATCAGTGGTAATTGAAGCGGTTTTGAAATGCTATCTGCAAGCGATTGAAAATGAAGTGAAATATTTTAGTGAAGTATAACCCCCGTCCTTACTAATAGAGGGGGTACAAACACCAGAACTGAGGAGGTTTTATGATTTTACCTAATGTAGATTGGTTTCAAATGTCAGTAGATATTAAAGATTATGACAGTGTATGCAAGGGTTTGTTGATTATGCTTGAAGAAAAAAAGAAAGAAGCACAGGAGTTGCAAAAGGATTCGATTGGGAAAGAGGTACTGGTACCTTTGAGGTCACGTCTGAACGAACCCCGTTGGATAGAGTTTAAAGTGCAACCCAATGGCGCACCGCGTTATGCCTTTATACTTCATAATGATTCGTTTGAGATTAAAATTGCGAAATTTAGGTCAAAGAGTGAATCGGCTTATCCGATACAAGCAAGAATTAAATCTGAATTATTATGGTCGCTTGGTGTTAACAGAGCTTGGAAAGAACTCGAAAATCTTCTTCAATCAAGTTTTGGAAAGATTAAAGCTACCAAAATGAGCAGAATTGATTTAGCTTGTCACACGGATATTCTTAATATTAGTATGGATACTTTAGAAAGGTTTAAAGGTAACCACATAGGTGACCAGATATTTCGTGAACATCGTAATGTAACAGGTCTTAGTTTTGGTTCTAGGTCAACTCAAAAAATCAATGTGCGGATTTATGATAAAACTGTAGAAATAAATCGAAAGAGAAGTAAATTGTGGTTTTTTGATATATGGAAAAGGCATGATGTTATAGATCATGTCTGGAACTTAGAGTATGAAATTAATCGAGGACTATTTAAAGAACTAGAAATTGAAACTGTAGAAGATGCGTTACGGCAATTAAAAACGCTATGGCGGTATTGCACAGAGAAACATTTAGTTCTAACTAACAATGATGCCACGAGAATAGAAAGGGCAACAGTAGATGATAAATGGATTAAAATTCAAAATGCATATGATGATTATGAAGGAATTGGATTTACAAGGAAATCAAAACAATTAAGTGACGATGCTGAAGCGTTAATACCAGGCATAATTGGATGTATAACATCATATGCGAGTAAATTGGGAATGATTGATTTTGATGAGATTTTGGATGAAATTAAAGGCCAGAGTTTGGATTATATTGAGAAGCGCAAGGCAACAACTATTGAGGATGAGATTGCTCGAAAAGGGAAGTTAATATATCGATAAATACTATAATGGAGGTCGTTATGGAAAAAAAGGTATACACAGTAAGTGAAGTGGCTGAAATGCTATCTTTAGGCAATTGTAAAATATATGATTTGATTCATGAAAAGAAAATTCCAAGCATTAAAGTAGGTCGAAAGTTCATTATTCCCAAAAAGAGATTAGAAGAATGGTTGGAGTCGGAAAGTTTTTAGGATTGAGGGAAATATGAGAGGTTCTATTGTTAAAAGAGGGAAAACTTATTCGGTTGTAATTTACTTGGGACGCGATCAGAACGGAAAGAAAAAGCAAAAGTGGTATAGTGGTTATACAAGAAAAAGAGATGCTGAAAAAGAACTGAATAGAATACTTGGAGAGATTGAGGAAGGGTCTTTCATCATACCAAGTAAGATGCCTTTAAGCGAATATATGAATAAATGGCTCGTTGATTATGGAGATTCAAATTTGAAGTTAAAGACAATTGATGGTTATAAGTCATATATTGATAATCATATATCCAAACGAATTGGACATATCCCACTGGAGGAGCTAAAACCATACCAAGTTCAGAGTTTCTATGATGAGATATTTCGAAATGGAAAGCTCGATGGCACAGGTGGTTTATCTGCTAAATCTATACTTCAAGTGCATAGAATTTTGTCACGAGCATTAAAAAGAGCGCAAAAATTACAGCTCATAAAACAGAATCCATGTGATTATGTTGAATTGCCGAAAGTAAAAAGGTTCAAACCGAATATATATAACGAGAAGCAGCTATCCAGATTAATCGAGTGTTCAAAAAATGAAGAAATCTATATCGCCGTATTACTAGCAGGAACTCTAGGACTGAGAAGAGGTGAAGTTCTTGGCCTCACGTGGGATGCGGTAGATTTTGAGAACAAGGTTATTATCGTTAATAAATCGCTGATATACGTTTCAAAAACAAAGTCAGTAGAATTTTCAACAACTAAAACTGAATCTGGAAATAGGCGAATTTTAATATCTAATCAGTTAGTGAAAATATTGAAAGAACATAAATTGCACCAAGAGAATGTAAAAGATGATTTGCTTAGCGGGTATTATGATTGGAATTTAGTTTGTTGCTATGAGAATGGCAGATATTTTCATCCGAGTAGGTTTAGTCACAAGTTTAGTGTATTACTCGAAAAATACGATTTAGAACATATTAGATTCCATGATTTGAGACATACCAATGCAACGTTAATGTTAGAAGGTAATATTCCTGCAAAGATTGCATCACAGAGATTGGGTCATTCAAGTATTCAAGTTACACTAGATATTTATAGTCATGTTAGGGATGAAGCGCAACAAGACACGGTTGAGTTGATGGAGAAGTTTATAAAATGAATTGTGTTCGTTCCACAGGTGCAAAGCACAATTGCGAAGGGTGCGTGAGTGTCAATCAGTCAGAGTGATTGTCATAGCGTACCTTTCTGTATGGCTATCGGAAACGACAATATGTCACGATACAAAAGGTTGTTATACGCGTGTATTGCAAACATAAATCAAATGTGTGAATCTGCGTGCCCTTAAGGCGCTTTAACAGCAATTATGGAAGGTTACTAATATAATAAACTCTGGATATGGGTTAAACGAGGATGTGAGGGGGGAGTCCCTCTGTTGGCGATAGCTCAGAGGGACCCCCACTCGTATCGCTAAAGGACGAATAGGGCGGTCTTGTAACACGCCCCATGAAAAGCAAGTAAATATACAAATGATATGTCGTGTGTTCGTTGAAAATACAGACTTTTGCTCTCTGAAATGTCATTTGGAAATTTTGAAGATTTCCAAAAAATGATGTTGTGTAGAGTTCAGTATTGATGAATAGATATATGATTGTAATGATATAATATGTAAAGAATAGTGCGAAAAGAATATTGGGATAAGGGGTGTTTATATGAAAAATAATCTAAAGCCGATTGAGATAGCGAATACAGTGCAAGAGTATGGTGAATCGTTGTTAAATATTGTAAGTGATGAGAAGAGTTTAGAAGTTTTAAGTTCTGGACTTGAATCTTTTAGTAAATTTCCTGTTGCTAGCGAAATTATAGAGGTTCTGAAAGCTAAATCAGAGTTTGATAATATGATGATGGAATGGAAAGTATGGAGTTTTTTTAAAGCAATCAAAGAAGGGAAAAATGAACTAAAGGTCAACAAAAGTATTCAAAGATTTAATTTTGATGCTAGATATGCAAACAAGTTTAATGCAAAAACTTTGTTGTATTTAAGCAGATATGACTCTAAGGAAAAAGCAAGCATACAAGGTCGTTTGGTAGTAGATTTTATGGCTCAATCGATAGATATTAATAGATTAGTTCATATGTATGAATTAATTGATAATGTTATGTTGAGTGATGTTGAAGTAATGGCAAAGTACATTCGACATTTTAAAGAAGAAAACAAAACACACGATTTGATAAAAGAAATAGGTGACAAAATAGATGTTGTGTCTTTTTTGCAGAGAATGAGAGGTGCTGGTATGTTATATGAGCACCTTGATAAAACATGGGAACATATAGCAGATTTTGAATACTCATGGTTTTCAGTTACTCAAACTGGAAATAGTATTGTTGAACACTACAATAGAATTGATAAAGATTAGCAAAAGATTAGCAAAAGATTAGCAAAAACAAATAAATGAACGCAAAAGAAAAACTCACCTTCATCTGAAAGTGAGTCTTTTCAATGGTGCCGAAGGCGGGAATCGAACCCGCACGCCCCGAAAGGCTCTGGATTTTGAGTCCAGCGCGTCTGCCAGTTCCACCACTTCGGCAAGTGGATTTTGTCTTAACGACAAGAATAATATTACCATGAATCTGTACTATTTGCAATAGTTTCAAGCAAAAAAAATACGTTCGGGCCATACACAGAAAATTCAGAACTCACTTGGGGTGTTTTGGAACAAATGGATTTAAAATCTATAAAAAGCCGATATGAAAAGCGTAAGCTTATTTCATATCGGCTTTGCGTTTTACTGATCGAGGTATATGGCGTAGGCTTCCTCGTCCCACCTGTGGTTCTTCTTGATTTCATCCGACTCCATCATGTAGTATACGTGACGGATTTTTGAGGAGTAAGTAGGGTCATTCCAAGTCAGGTCAAAGTGCAGGTACTTATCTCCGACCTTGACGAGGTTCCATGCGTGGTTGTTGCCATCTGCAAAGGTTCCATCGCCATCTGCGGTAACACCGAAAATAATTTCATTTTCAATACCGAAAATATCAAGGAAGGTCTTAAAAGCCTGTGCGTAGCCATCACACACGGCGCGGCCGTAGACAATAGCGCCATAGGCAGTATGCGTATAGCCAGGATGTGCATCTACAGCAGCGCCAGGGAGGTGATAGGAAATATGGTCAACGAGGTAATCGTGAATGATTTTGATTTTTTGCAAATCACTCATGTTATCACGGATTTTTTCATCTAATATTGACTGGACTGCATTATCAAAAACATTCTCAGTATCATTGATGTGATAATAAGAACCGCCGCCGGCAATGTTGAAATCCTTGAAGGTACCGATATACTCAATATCTTCAATAAGTCCATATCCAAATCCGTTGAAAACGTTATCGACTGTCCTACCGAAAAAAGTCCTTTTGAGTTCATCAGAATGATAAATTAATGCGGGTTTGTCATTTGATTTGATAGAGATATTGTAACTGCCATTAGAGTACAGTGAAATTCTGATTGGAAGTTGTATATCATCACTAAAATAAGTAAGTATATCGACTTCGTTGTTTGCAGTAAATAACTTTGTGTAGGATGGTCCATCTAGAACATTATTCACATATACGCGTGTATATATGTTATCTTCGCTGTCTTCTTGAAAAATAGTCATACCATTGCGCTTGCCATTTGTGAACTGCGCAGTGTTACTGGACTCTATTTTGGTATCGTAAATGTATGAAATACCGTTCAATTCACCATTTTTCCATGTTCCGCAATTTATAACGCCTGTATTTCTATAAAGTGTGCCAAATCCGTCGTAGTGGAGTTCTTTATTTATCGACCCTCTATAAAGACCGTTGGTGGAATGACTGATCATGATTCGCGCCGTACCCTCTGACAACTGATAGTAAGATGAATAGTCAACTTTGTTGGTTGCAGCGCACAGGGGAGATTCAGGAAGCGTTGTATCGTATAAATAATAAAAGCCACCGCTGCTCTTCTTGAGAACAAAGCGAGAGAGGTTGTCAATTGAACTTCTGTACACGGTCAGGCCGTCAACCACTTCGGGTGTTGAGGTTGTTAAGATTTTATCCATGAGTGGATCGTACATTTTTTTGAGGTTTCCGTATTCCATGAGAACTTCATTGTACGACTCAAGGCCTGCTTCCATTTTGACTTTTTCATCAAGAAGAATATCTGTAACATTTGAAAGCAAGTCACGATCATGGATTGCCTGCTCATAAAAGGCATTTGCAGTGTCTGTTACATCTTTGAAAAAATTGCGATATTCATCATCGGTGATTGTATTATCGTCAGCCCAGTCATCATATACATCCTTTAAATAGATAAGTGACTTTTCAAGTGGCTGACCGTCTATGACATCAGCGTAGGAAATATTCCCGTTCAAGCCGCTTGAGAATATCAGGCAAAGCGCCAATGTTAAGGAGAGCAAAGTTCTGTTGTATATGTTCTGTCTGAATTTCATGCGTATCCTCCGTAATCGGTGTATTAATATGATTTGACGAAACACGTCATACACTCTAGAATTAATCTAGCATATTAATAGAAAGGAAACACCTGTTTTGACAACATTGAAATCGTACTGTAAAGTTTGCGGAAATTCTTGTCATCCATTATTTGACGAGCAATTTCATAATATGTATGAGAAATGTACCCATTGCGGATTTATCCATCTTCAAAGTGCCTACCATGTGACTTTTTCAGAGGAACGCGCAGAGTATGATCTCCACGACAATTCCATAGAGGATCAAGGCTATGTTAAATATTTGGAGCGTTTTCTTGCGGCTGCAGTTACGCCCTTTATAAAAGAAGGAAGTGCCCTTGAGTTTGGCTGCGGTCCTGGGCCGGTTCTTGCTGAGCTCCTTAAACGAAAGGGCTTTGACGTTTCTACCTATGACAAACATTTCAATCCAGACACTTCTGTCTTAGATTTAAGGTATGACCTCATTACCGCGACTGAAGTCTTCGAACACTTCAACAATCCGCGAGAGGATGTTGCAGGTGTCTTTTCCTTGCTTGGGCAAGGGGGTATTCTTGCAGTTATGACCAGTGTGCCACCTCAAGATGATGCAGCATTTTTAAAATGGCACTATAGAAGGGAAAAGACGCATATTTCATTTTATACAAGACGCGCATTCGAAATATTAGCTGAAGAAAATGGGGCAGAACTGATTTTTCATGACGATAAACGGATCTGTGTTTTTCGTAAAAATTAGCATTTCCTCAAATGTAAACAATTATACATTCTATTGCAGGGATAGGACTTTGGTGCTATAATGGTTTACATAATTGAGTTGATTATGGACTGAAAGCTTAAATATGAGCTTCTTATACAAGGAAGGTGAATTTGTGGATCCAATTACACATGGCGTCATAGGACTTGCATTGTCTTCGTTTTCCGGACAAGCTGTAAGTTTGGACAATCCTGTTTCAATTGGCGCAGCACTTGGGGCAATGTCGCCTGACATTGACGTTGTTTCGCGCCTGTTTTTTGATGATATGGTCTACTGCAAGCATCATAGAGGATTTTCACACTCCATACCGTCATTGATCGGTCTGTCAGGGATCATTACCTTTGCCCTGTCATTCATGTTTCCGGAAATGTCAGCACTTCAGGTCTTTATATGGACGTTGGCGGGTGCTTTCTCACATACCTTCTTTGACATTCTGAATTCATACGGAGCTATGCTTTTGAATAAGAAGGTTAAGGCGAGCCTGCTATCGCTCTACGATCCGATTTTATCGGTCATTGCATTGTTTCTCATCTTCAATAGAGGGCACAATGCCGTTACGCTTGGGTCGTCTGCCGGACTTTTCGGTATTTATATCGCTGTAAGGCTCTGGATGAAGGACAAGGCAAAACGAAGCATACTGGAACACTTCGGACACGGCTATAGTGTTGAAGAGGTTGAAATTCTCCCTTCGCTGAAGGTCTTCTATAAATGGGATTTCATCGTACATTCAAGTTCTCATGATATTGTGGGCAATTTCAATCAGTTCACGAAGAAGGTTCAAATCATCGAGAAACTCGTTAGAAAAGACAAGTACTTTGAAGAAATATTTATGAATACAAATCTTGGGGCATATTTCAGTGATTTTACGCCTAACTTCCATATTGTTCCCTTTAGGGATATGGAGCATACGGTACTTAAGGTCATTGACCTCAGATATCATTTCAAGGGTGAGTTCATGCATCATGCAGAACTCCGACTCGATGAAGGCTTTAACGTTATAGAATCTTATTTTCAACCCTATACGATCAACAAGCGTATACCGGTTCTTGAAACAGCTTAAATTGAATCTTGAATTGCGAAGTTTTATAGAGTTTAAGGCGTATGGCAACATACGCCTTTATATTTTTTTGAAAATGGTGAAGCGTGTGTTAAAGTTATCTTGGAGAAGGAATTGTTAGACTGCGTGTCAGACATTTATAACAGGTGAATCTATGAATAAAATAGCTTTATTTGAAAATACGAGAATGCTCAATCGCAGAATTGAGCAAATTCTGAGCACATATTATGAGAACCGCATACATACCTACAGCAACACCATGATCGACAAGGGAAATGTTCAGAAGCTGCTGGAAGACGTGAATCTGATCATTATGGACTTTGACAGCTATGACGTCAACCGGATTGAGATGCTGCGCGGTATCCGTGCGGCTGAACCGGAGAGGCGCCTGCCGATAATTGTTCTATCGTCCAAGGTCAATCGTAAGATGATTGTCGACCTTGCCCAAATTCGGGATATTGAAATCCTGTCAAAACCCTTTGATGATGTGGCCTTTCTACAAAAGGTGCTCAAATATAGGAACATAAAACTGAACTACGCGCAGGATGAGCAGAAATCTGAAAGTGTGGTGGCGTATCAAAATCATCTCATTGAATGGGACGACCGGTTCAAAATCGGTCATGAAATTATTGATATGGAGCACAAGGGGCTCATGGACCAGTTTACGCGGCTTTACAAACTCATGCGTGATGGACGCGGGCATGAGTATTATTCAGATATGCTCAAGTTTTTGGACGAATACGTACAAAATCATTTTGAGCATGAGGAGCACCTTTTAAAAGAAATTGGGTATGACAAGCTCAGGGGCCATCAAATTCTACATAAGAATTTCACGGACAAGGTCAAGGAAATTGTACATGCCCATGATGGAAACCCTGTGGATAATCTTGAACTCATACGAATCAATCTTTTTATAAAAAAATGGCTGGTGCACCATATCCTTGTTGAAGACAGAAAAATAGGGGATTTTCTTGAAGCACAGCTTAGAGCAGCACATCTGATGGGGACTCAGAACCCAAATGCATAGCGGGTTCTGCGGCGAATCATCTAGGCTGTAGTATGTTTGAAGCGTTTTTAATGCGTGAGCGAAGCTGGGGAGTGGGGAAAATGAAACGCGCAATGACGGATACCGCAAAGGCAATGCGGGCACAAGAAATACTGGATGCAGCTATAGCACTTTATCAGGATGCATCTTTTGAAGAAATAAAAATGATAGACATTGCCAAGAAGGCAAATGTCTCAAAAGGAACACTTTTTAATTATTATAAATCCAAGGAATCGCTCTTTATGGAGATTTTATTCATAGAATACGATAAGCGTTTTTCTGGAATGAAAAAAAGGATATTGGGTTACGATTCAATGGATGAAAAGGATTTTAGAAAGTTTATCCTCGATGAACTCAAGTCCATTCTCGATGAGAACTCAGTTTACATGCGCCTGAGTGCAATTAAGAATTCCATTCTGGAAAAAAATGTGGATTATGACATGATTGTAAAGGACAAAAAGGATCTTTATGAAAATGGCATGCAAATTGCATATGAATTAGCTAAGAGATTCAATCGATTCACGCCAGAAGAATTTATGGATTTCTTTATGGCACAAACCGCAATTACAATGGGTGTGCTAAGCATGTCTAAAACCCCAGAACCACTTATGAGGGGAATGGAAGAACATGCGCTTACCAGTTTTAAAATTGACTTTCAGGATAAAACGCTGGAATTGATGGAAACTTTCATGGATGGATATTTCAGCATATAAGCTAGCAAAACAGGAGAAAACCATGAAGCTGAGTGCAAGAAGAAAAGTCATTATACCGCTGTTGTTTCTCGTACTGATTCCCGTTATTTTCGTCAGCTTTTTCTTCTACACAAATCAGGAAAAGCATCTTATCGAGACAAAAATTAAAATGGCTGAAGTGCGCATCGATGATATGGTCACAATGATTCAAAAACATGAGAATACACTTGAAAGCAAGGTGCTAATTCTGGACTATATCAAGACCCTGGATATACAGGGCGGTTTTGTGCTTGAAGATGAGACGGTTATATATGCAAATGTGGGTGCACTTGATATTGCGCCGCAGGACATTGTCAAATACATCGACAAGGAACAGGATCTTGAGGGCACCCGTCTGGTTTATAAGGCATTCAATCAGTGGAATTGGAAAATCGGCATTGTAACGGACACGGATATCGCAGTTGGAGAGATCATTGACCTTGACTGGATCATACTTGGAACAGGTCTCATATTCCTGCTTTTTACCTTCGAAGCAATTTTGTTGATAACAGATAGCTTTTTCAGACCGGTCAAAATACTGCTCAATGGGTACAATGACATCATTTCGGGGAACTACCAGTCTGAAATCCAGCTGGAAACCGAAGGGGAGATGGGAATGCTTGGCATGGCTTTCAATGACATGCGAAGGACCATTGCTCATAGAACCAACAAGGCCATTCAGATGCGCAATATGACCGATGATATTCTCAGAAGTATTTCGACAGGGATTATCACTACAGATGTTGAGGGACATATTGTGAAATACAATGGTGCGGCTAGAAAAATGATTGGACTCGGCGAGAGTGCCCAGGACAGCGAAGCCTTCAATATGCAGGTCATTAAGGTGCTAGTGGCACAAATCCAGAGGACGCTTCATACAGAAGAGGAAATCAACGAAGTCGTTCATTTTCAGGAGAGCTCAAAGAGTGAACTGGTCTACTATGACATTACAACGACCATCATGTACGGGCTCGATGGAGTTCTCAAGGGCGTTATCTGCAGCTTCAATGACATCAGCCAAAGAAAGCGTGTTGAAGAGCGTATTGTCAGACTGGACAGAATGGCATCTTTAGGCCAGCTTTCTGCGGGACTTGCACATGAGATCAGAAACCCGCTCTCAGGAATGAAAATGGCAACACAGGTACTCTACAGCAGGCTGGGCAGGCATCTTGGTGAAGCAGAAGATAAAATGTTTGCTGCAAATATGAAGGAAATCGACAGACTTAATAATCTGATTACGGAGCTTCTGGAGTTTTCAAAGCCTAAAACACCGCATATACGGGCTGTGGACCCCTTTGAGGCCATTGTGCATACCCTGCATTTTTCAAAACGCAAAATCAGCGACAAGGCGATTGATGTCGTTTTCGATAAGCCGGAGGATACGGTGAAGGTTCTATTTGATGAAGCGCAGCTTTCACAAGTGCTTTTGAATATTATTAGCAATGCTGTTGATGCAATGGAGAAGAGGGGCCTACTTACAATAGGGCATAGAACAGTTCGAGACGAGTCGTCTGCACAGCTTGAAATCTTTCTGTCAGATAACGGCTGCGGCATTGATGAGCAGTACATTTCGAGTGTATTCGACCCCTTTTATACCACAAAGGCGAGTGGAACGGGACTTGGACTGGCAGTTGTCCACCGGCTGGTCACAGCAAATAATGGGGATATAAGCGTTTCGAGTACGCTTGGCATAGGTACGACGTTTACACTGCGGATGCAGCTTGATGAGGGATGAAGATGAAAAAGAAGATACTGATTATAGATGATGAAGAACTGATCCGTCTCTCTTTGAGCGAGGGGATGAAGGACTACGGTTATTCAGTTGAAACCGCAGATAATTGTAAGGCCGCAATCGAGAAAATTCAAAGCTTCAGGCCGGATGTCGCATTGATTGATTTAAAGCTGGGTCATGAAAATGGACTTGAACTCGCAGATCAAATAAAGGAGCTTGACGACTTCATTGAAATAATTATGATGACAGCCTATGGTGATATTCGAACAGCCATAGAGGCAATCAAGCGCGGGGCGAGCGATTTTTTGAAAAAACCCTTGGATCTTGAGGAAATGAATGTAGCCATAACCAAGGCGCTCTCGAGTCAGGTTATGAAGCGCAAACTTGAAATATATGAGCAGCGCAGCAGTGAGTCTGCCAATGGTTTTATAGGCAAGAGCGCTGCCATGCGGGATACGGTAAATAAAATGCAGATACTGTCTAAGAATGACTCGGTGACGGTGCTCATACGAGGCGAAACGGGGACTGGCAAGGAAGTCGTTGCCAACTATATTCACCAGAACAGCCAGCGTCACGGCAATGTGCTTCTCAGCCTGAACTGTGCCGCCATTCCGTCTCAACTGATTGAAAGCGAGCTGTTCGGATTTGAAAAGAATGCCTTTAGCGGTGCGGGAGCCAGAAAACGCGGACTCGTTGAACTTGCAGATGGAGGAACGCTTTTCCTTGATGAACTTGGTGAAATGCCACTGGACATACAGGCAAAACTGCTTCGATTTCTGGAAACGAAAAAATTCAAGCGTGTCGGCGGACTTGAGTCCATCGAGGTTGATATCCGGGTTATAGCCGCTACCAACAGGGATCTGGAAAAGGCGATTGAGGAAAAAACATTTAGAGAAGATCTATATTACAGGCTCAATGTGGTGCCCATACTGTTGCCGCCCCTACGTGAACGTGGGGAGGACATTGAGCATTTAGCCCATCATTTTCTAGACACCTACTTGAAAAAATTCGGCAAGGAAAGTGCGCATTTTACGCAAGAGGCCATTGAGTGGATCAAGCGGTACAAATGGCCGGGCAATGTACGGGAACTCAAGAATATCATCGAGCGCATGGTTATTCTTAATGATGTGCCCGTGTTCTCAAAAGACCATCTGCCCTATGAACTAGTAGGCAGTGCGCCTGTTGAAAATGTCGAGGTGGGCATTGGGCCCAGTGAGCTACCCACTGAAATTCCACAGGGATTTTCCCTTGAAGATGTCGTCGAGACAATGGAAGTGTCCTATATCAAGACTGCCCTTAGGCAGTGCGGTGGCAATTTGAGCAATACTGCAAAACTACTTGGCATATCGCGTTATGCCCTTAAGCGGAGAATGGAAAAATACAACATGGAATGAGATGAAGAATTTACTGTGCGATTTCGACCGATGTGCGAAGTCGCACATTCTATTTTGTGCGATATCGCACGAAAAGGTACACATTTTTCAGAAATCTACAAGATATGCCCTCGAAAGGGGCATTTTTTTTGTTGCTGAATTGGCACGCTACTTGCGTATATAAAATGCTGAGATTATTAAAAATATGATTAGGGCTTAAACAGTCAAATAGGGTGAGGGAACAAGCATGAATAAAACACTAAGTGAGATAGTAGAGAAAAACAGATGCTGGACTGGGGAAGGAAAAGTTGCAAGTTACATTCCTGAACTGGCCAAAGGAAATCCGGATGCGCTGGGTATTCACGTGTTCGATTTGGCGAGCAATGCGGACTACTGTGGTGGTGACTGTGACACGAAATTTACAATTCAGAGTGTGTCAAAGGTCATTTCACTGATTTGTGCGCTTGTAGATAAGGGCGAGGAAACCGTTTTTTCAAAAGTGGGACTTGAACCGTCAGCAGATGCATTCAATTCCATGGTTCGTCTGGAAACAAGAGCGGATCATATTCCACTCAATCCATTTATTAATGCAGGTGCAATTGTGACCACATCACTGGTTTCGGGAGACAACGGCATTGAAAAATTCAACCGTATTCACGAAATGATGAAAGTTATGGCAAACAACCCGGATATCAAGGTGAATCATGATGTTTACAGGTCAGAGAAACTCACGGGCAATACCAATCGTGCGATGGCATATTTTCTTAAGGGTGCTGAGGTGATTGACAGGGACGTCGAGGATGTGCTCGATGCCTATTTCAAGTCATGTTCAATTGAGGTAACGGTTTCAGATGTGGCAAGAATGGCTGCTGTACTAGCCAACAGTGGTGTGGCACCTTGGTCGGGTGAGCGCATCATACCTAAGAAAATCAACAAGATGGTAAAGGCAATCATGACAACATGTGGTCTGTACAATGCCTCTGGCGAGTTCGCAGTTAAGATCGGACTTCCGGCGAAGAGTGGTGTAGGCGGTGGAATCATGGCCATCGTTCCCAAACGCATGGGTATTGCGGTTGTTGGACCGTCACTTGATGAACGCGGAAACAGTGTTGCGGGACTTAAAGTGCTAGAAGATCTATCTCAAGAGTACGACCTGAGTATTTACTAATAAATCGTAAGCCCGGCAGGCGTCGGCTGAGCTACGGATTATTATATAGAAGGCAATTTAGTAATTAGGAAGGGATGTTTATTTATGGAAATGCTTAACTCAATTATATCTGCAGGCAATACGCTGCTCTGGGGGTATGTACTTATCGGAATGCTGATTATACTGGGGGTATATTTCACATTCAGAACAAAGTTCGTTCAGTTCAAACTTCTTGGTGAAACATTCAAGGTACTTGGACAAGGAAGAACAACAGAAGCAGATGAAGATGGAAACAAAGGTGTATCACCATTCCAGGCGTTCTGTATCAGTGTTGCGTCACACGTAGGAACAGGAAACCTGGCAGGCGTTGCGATGGCCGTAGCAGTTGGCGGTCCTGGTGCCGTATTCTGGATGTGGGTCATCGCACTGATCGGCTCTGCATCAAGCTTCGTGGAAAATACACTTGCACAGATTTACAAAGTGAAGGATGAGAACGGCTACCGTGGCGGACCTGCTTACTACATGGAAAAAGGTCTTGGTCAAAAGTGGATGGGCGTGACATTCTCAGTTATTATTACAGTAGTATTCGGACTTATTTTTAACTCAGTACAGGCAAATACGATTTCAGCAGCATTTGAAACGGCATTTGGTCTGAACAAGCTTACAGTAGGTATTGGTCTTACTGCACTGACTTGTTTGGTTATCTTTGGCGGTATCAAGCGTATTGCTAAAGTTGCAGAAGCAATCGTTCCAGTAATGGCAACGGCCTATGTTCTGGTAGCTCTTGTGGTTCTGTTTAAGAACATCACACTGATTCCATCAACACTGAACCTGATTTTCACAAGTGCATTCGGCATGAATCAGGTTATTGGCGGTGGTATCGGCGCAGCGATGATGCAAGGCATCAAGCGTGGTCTCTTCTCGAATGAGGCGGGTATGGGTTCTGCACCTAATGCGGGTGCGACTTCTACAGTAAGTCACCCAGTTAAGCAGGGTCTTATCCAAATGTTTGGTGTATTTATCGATACAATCGTAATCTGTAGTGCAACTGCACTTGTGGTACTTGTATCTGGAGAATACGCAACAGAAGGCTTAACAGGAATTCAGCTGACACAAACTGCACTGAGCTCACAAGTTGGCGCATGGGGCAGTACCTTCATCGCCATCTGTATTCTACTGTTTGCATTCAGCTCAATTATCGGCAACTACTACTATGGTGAGTCAAACATCGAGTTTATGAATGGCAACAAATCTGTGCTGTTCGGATTCAGACTTGCAGTAGCAGCCATGGTATTCTGGGGTACACAATCTGCTGTTTCGATTGTTTGGAACATGGCAGACCTCTTTATGGGTGTCATGGCGGTCATCAACCTGATTGCCATTGCGATTCTTGGAAAATACGCTTTTGCGGCACTTGAAGACTATCTTCAGCAAAAGAGAGAAGGCAAAGATCCGGTATTCTATGCAAGCAATATTCCTGGTCTTGAAAACACTGAAGCCTGGGAAATGCGCACAGAGAAAAAAGCAAAACAATCGGCATAATCTTGCTGTAATCTTCGGACACCTTCTGACTTGAGGGTGTCCGTTTTCTCATGTTAAAATAGAGTGAAACAGATGAGAAAATGGAGATGAATATGGATCAGATACCAAAGAGCGTATTTTTCTGGAGTATCCTGCTGCTCGTCGTTGTTGCGGTATCGGTGGGAACCTTTTATTTTGATAATTCGCGCAGTATTTTGGAAAACCAGTACCTGGAAACCTTCGAAGCATCAGTAACTCAGCTGGATGCGTCTGTCTATGAGTTCCTGACGACCTTCGAAAATGCAGTACAGATGTTTTCGCAAAACGATATGGTGAAGAGTTTGCCTGAACATGCAGATGAAAATCTCATGCAGGTGGAACAAATGTTTAAGACATTCAAGGAATCTTATCCCTACTCAGCCTATGCCTACTATGTCTTTAAGAATCCCCTTGAAGATGGAAGGTTCATGGTGACTTGGCCTGATACGTCTGAAACGCTTCGGGCGTCTGACTACGATCCTCTAAGCAGACCCTGGTATATTGGTGCCATTGAAAAGAAGGGCTTTATTTCTTGGTCTGACCCTTATAAGGATGCGACAACGGGCAAGCCCACCATCACGGTGTCAAGAACCGTCTATAACGATGGGGGGATGCTGGAAGGGGTCATGGCAATTGATGTTTTTCTGGATGAGCTCTCAAACAAAGTGGAAAACTTCACAGCAACCCACAGCGGCAACGCATTCATAGTCAAAAAGAGCGGGAACGACTATATTTTGATTGCCCACAATGAAAAGGCTGCGGACTATTCAAGCGTATTGATGAAAGCGTGGATAAAGGAACTGGATGAGCGTCAAGCTGGGACACGCGAAGTAGAGTTCGGCGGTGAATCATACTACCTGACCTATACCACAAACGAGATTACAGGCTGGAAGACAGTCGGTCTGGTTGAAAAACATGCGGTCTATGTGCAGTCCATGCGTGTCTTGAGAAATGTTCTAGTGAGTACAATGGTCATCCTGTCACTGGGCGCCCTTACAGTTGGGTATATTTCCAGACAACTCACAGATTCTGTGAAGGATATCGGACATCTTATACGCTATTCAGACGACAAGCCTGGCACTTCCGCCATGATTGAGCTAACAGAGAAACTGGATGATGTTTCATTTCAAATCAATGAAGATGAAATGGAGCTGCCACGAACTGCGCTCAATATCACTTTCGACACAGAAACGGAAATGGCTCGAATTCGTGACATATTGAAGCTCATGCGTGATGGAAAAGAAAGCAAGGAGGATGTCGCCCTGCTGGATGTATCCAAGTGCAGACTCGAAAATTTAAAAAAAGAGCTCTATGAGAACGCTTCATGGCGCGCCAATATTCAAATCGATGAGGTCAATGCCCTGCTCAGAAGTATGGATGAAGAAAATTCAATATGATTAAGCGCTGTATTATTTGAATCAAAGCAAACCCCTAGAGACAATAGCTAGAATAAACATTGTCTCTAGGGGTATTTTGTTTTGTAAATGAAGTATAATTATTTTGTAAAAAAAAAAAAGCGAATTCGGGAACTTTATTTGAGTTCCATACGTCTTAAGAGTATAACAGCAAAAAGAAAGGAGGTCTGTAGGAGTGAGCGAGCATGAAAGACTTCTAATAGAACGTGCGCAATCGGGAGATGTCGAGAGCTTTGAAAAATTGATTCGAACGCATCAGGCATATGCGTACAACATTGCTTATCGCATGATGGGTAATGAAGAAGATGCAAAAGATGCATCACAAGAAGCACTCATCAAGGTTTTTAAGAGTCTGAAGGGTTACAATGGCGATTCGGCCTTTACAACTTGGTTGTACCGGATTGTTATGAACACCTGTAAGGACTTGCTTAGAAAAAGAAAACCGAATGAAGTATCCATAGACAGAGGATTTGACACAGGTGAGGAAGCACCAGGTATTGAAATTGAAGACAATTCATCAGATCCAGTGACAAAATACGAAGAGAAGGAAGTACGCGTTACAATTGCAAGTGCGATTGAACAGCTTCCGGAAAACTTCCGCTCAGTAGTTGTGCTCAGGGAAATTCAAGGAATGAGCTATGATGAAATAGCTGAAATTGAAGATATCCCGGTAGGCACTGTAAGGTCCAGAATCAACAGGGGCAGGAGAATACTCAGAGAAATACTTAAAGACAAGCTGCGATTACAGGCAGCATACGAAACAGACTAAAATTTTAAGAAAGGAGGGAACTGTATGAAATGTAACGACATTAGAGAAAACTTATCAATGCTACTGGATCAGGAACTGAGTAAGAAAGATTCAGAAGCATTTCTAGATCACATAGACAATTGTCCAGCGTGCAAGGCGCTTTATGATGATATGAAGTTTATGAAAGAAATTATGGAAGATATGCCAGAAATGGCTTTGCCGCAGGGCTTTGAAAATGAACTCCATGGAAAACTTGTGGAAGCTGCAAGGGAAATGAGCTTAGAAGAAGCATCCCAGGAAGAGATAGACATTCAAGAACCACAGCATGAAGCTGAAATGCGTAAAGTTATTCGCATTCCGCTGCCAAATATCAGAGACTTTAAGAGACACTCTAAACCACTTACTGCGATTGCTGCGACCATGGTCATTGCCGTACTTGCATTTGGCTCAGGAAACTTGACGGACAAAATGCAGATGGGTGCACCTGAGGAAGCCATGTATGATATGGCGACCGAGTCCGTTGAATCGGCTGAAGTTTATGAAATGGACGCTGTAAATGAGGCCGCACCACGTATGGCAGCCAATTTGAAAATGGCTTCGGATGATGGGGCGATGACATTTGGAAGTGCTGAGGTACCCATGGCTGAAGAAGCACCTGCAGTTCAGTCTCTTGCTGTCACAGCGGCAGGCGTAGAGCAGACTGCCCAAGAACCGCGTGAGACAAGTGTTGAAACAGCAGGGCGCATGATTATTTACAGTGCTGACATATATCTGGATATAGTCAATTATGACGAAACCTATGAAAGCATTGTTCAAATGGTTGGCGATATGGGCGGTTATGTAGAAGATGCATCCACTTCATTCAAATACTATGACGAATCAGAACCTGAAAATTCCCTCAAGTACGGGAGACTGACGGTGCGCATTCCAAGGACGCGTTTCACAGGAACTGTAGATTATCTTGGAACAGTGGGCATTCAGAAAAATCTAAATATCTGGTCGCAGGATATTACAGCCCAGTATAGAGATATTTCAAATGAAGTCGCCAACCTGGAGGTACGTGAATCCAAGCTGCGCGAAATTATGGATAAGGCTGAGGAAGTTGAAGATATCATTACAGTTGAGCGTGAACTCAGTCGTGTAAGAGGTGAAATAAACAGCTACATGGGCACCCTGAAAAATTGGGAAAGTCTCGTAAGCATGTCGACAGTCCATATTGACCTCAATGAGGTTGAATCCCTGGAGCCTAAGATCAAGCCGATAGATAAGACGCTTCTGCAAAAGGCAAAAGACGGGTTTGTAACATCAATCAATCAACTGAAATATATGGGCGAGAGAGTCTTTGTGGGATTGGTCGCATTCTTCCCTAAACTCATCATTTGGTGCTGTATCTTCTTCATAGGATATAAAATCGTCAAATGGCTCATTAGAAAGTTCAGAAAGTAATACGTGAAGGATAACATCAAGTTTGAACACAATGAATAAGGAGTGTAGTATCATGAAGAAAATTATAACTGCTGGTCTTGCAATACTTTTGGTGGCAGGCGTGTTTTTCACAGGCGGTGTTCAGGCGCCGGCAACTCTATCCGCAGCAGCTGCTGTGGAAGAGGCGGATTATCGACTGACTACAAAAGGTGAAGGGATTGTCATGGTTACGCCGGACATAGCCTATATCAACATTGGCGTAGAGACTGAAGATGTTGACGCATCGTCTGCGCAAGCTGAGAATGCGGCGCTTATGACAAAAGTTGAAGCTGCGATAGCAAAAGCGGGCGTTGACAAAGAGGATATGAAAACACTGAACTACAGTATCTATAAGTCCTACAATTATGTTGGCGACAATGAACGTGAAGAAGTTTACCGTGTATCCAATACCTTGAAAGTAACCGTTCGCAATCTTGACGGACTCGGCGGTTTGATCGATGCAGCATCCAAGTCAGGTGCAAACCAAATCAACAGCATCGAGTTTACGGTTGAAAATCAGGATGCCTATTATCAGGAGGCTCTAGTTCTTGCAATGGACAATGCAAAAGGCAAGGCAGAAGCGATTCTAGGAACAATGAACAAGACAGTGAGCATGCCTGTGAGCATTACAGAAACAAGCTATGGTGGACCGATTATGCGAAGCACAGACACAATTATGTTCTCGGCAAAAATGGAGTCTGCATCATATGCAACACCAATTACTGCGGGCGACATTGAAGTCAGTGCAAATGTGACTGTTGAATACGACTATGGCAAGTAGAGTGTGTTACCTGTAAGCATATCAGTAAATCCGTGCCGGAATCAATCGATGATTGATTCCGGCATTTTTATTGAACCTGATTTCAAGTCAAGTGGTATCTTTCAATGCATAAATATTAATTGTCCACTAGGCATAGTCGATCTGGTATTGTAAAATGATGCTGATACGGGACAAAAAAGGGCGCGGACTTCAGGGGGCAAATTTTGAATAAGACAGAACTGTTTGGTGTGAACGATTTGGTGGAAGGCATGATTCTGGGTGAGGACATTTATGGAAAATATGATTTGCTTGTTCTGTCACGTGGCAAGATGCTCACGCAACAGAATATTTCTGTAATAAAGTCTCAGGGTCTTGATTATATCTATGTTTCAGTGTCGTCTGAAGAAGATTTGATCATAGAGCAAGCTTATGACGTCTTACTGGATGAAATCAAGGAAATCTATGAAGGCTCAAGCACCATTACAAAGGAACTCAAAGAGCGAATGGGGAATAACCTCCACCAGCTCCTGGGCAGTCTTCTTGATAACAGTTATATGCTGATGGAGCTCAAGCGATTGAAGGTCAAGGACATTTATACGGCGAAGCATTCACTCAATGTTGCCCTGCTTTCTGGTCTCATGGGTGTTTGGCTTGAGTTGTCGGATGAAGATGTTGAAGAGCTCATGCTGGCAGGTGCCCTCCATGACATAGGAAAGACATTTGTGTCCGTGGATATACTCAACAAGCCTGGAATGCTGAGTGAACCTCAGTTTAGAGAGATACAGAATCATACATCCTACGGATATAAGAAACTCAATGTCATTCCAGACATTCCAGAGTCTGTGAAGCGCGTTGCCCTGGAACACCATGAGCGTGTTGACGGTAGCGGGTATCCGGCAATGAAAACCAGTGAAAATCTGCATTTCTTCTCAAAAATTGTATCTATTGCAGATGTGTTTGATGCCAGTACGACCAATAAAATTTATGGTGAGCGCATTCATCCGCTCAACGCAATCCAAGAACTGCGTATTCTTAAAAACGAAGGAAAGATCGATTCGACGCTGTTCGCCTATTTCATAAACAATATTTATAAGACCTTTGTGGGCTGCAATATTGAACTGAGTGATGGGAGCAGGGGGCAGGTGGCTTTTTTTCACAAGCTGAACCCGGAACGTCCGATTATGCGCGTGGATGGCAGACTGCTTAATCTCGCGCACAGACCTGATTTGAAGATAGTAGACATTTATTAGAAGTGATTTCCTTTACCCTATTAAGCACATAAATGTGGATGAACTCGGACGATTGCCCGTGGTTCATCCTTTTTGACTTTAAAGGGCATTATGAGAATTATGAGAACGAGTATTCGCTTTGAAGTGGCAAGCAGGCATGAAAACTGATAAAATGGATATGAATAGGGTGAAATTGAAAAGAAACATGCATCTTCGAGTAAATCGAAGATTTCAATAGAGTTTCATGAATAAACCGCATCGGATTCAAACAAAGAATGCGTTGGATCTACAGTGACAGGAGGAATCCCTTTGAAGGACAGAGTTGTAATAATAGACGGTAACAGTTTGGTCAATCAGGCCTACTACGCTACACGTTATACCAATATGATGAATAAGGACGGCGTTCCAACAAACGCAGTATATGGTTTCGCAAATATGATGCTGAAGCTGCGTGATGATTTGGAGCCCATGTATATGGCTGTCGCATTTGATATGAAGGGTCCAACATTCCGACACTTGCAGTTCGAGGATTATAAAGGCACGCGCAAGGGCATGCCGGATGATTTGGCTGCCCAGATGCCGATTTTAAAGGAAATGCTCGATGCCATGGGTATATACAGAATGGAGCTTCAGGGATTTGAAGCGGACGATCTGATTGGAACCATAGCTAAAAGCTGTTCAGATCAAGGCGTGGATACCTTTGTCGTGACAGGTGATCAGGATGCGCTTCAGCTTGTGAGCGAAAAGACGACAGTCCTGATTAAAGGGCGCAAGAAAGAAATATACTATACGCCGGAGCTGGTTGAAGCGGATTATGGCGTTTCTCCAGACCGCATCATAGACCTGAAGGGTCTACAGGGAGATACCTCTGATAACATTCCTGGGTTGCCGGGTGTTGGTCCCAAAACTGCAGTTAAGCTTCTTGCGGACTTTGACACGGTCGAGGAACTGATTGAGCGGTCGGATGAAATATCCAATAAGCGCATACGGGGTATTGTCGAGGACCACAAGGCTTCAGCCCTGCTCAGCAAAAAGCTTGCAACCATCGTTGTAGATGTGCCCATAGACTTTAATATGGAAGAGCTGAAAATCACACCACCGGATATCGAAAAACTCATTGAACTCATTACAGCCTACGATTTCAATTCACTCATCAAAAGAATACATGAGCTGAATATTGAAGGTGAAATGCCGCAGCAGAAGCCATTTGAGTACAGAGTGCTGTCCAGTGACCAGGAAATCAGAGATCTGGCTGCGATCGCACGCCATGAAGGCAAGTTTGCCTTCCACTCGGTTTATGATAAGTCCAATGTCAGAACAGATACGCTTTTAGGAATTGGCATGCAGGTCAAAGGAAAATCTTACTACTTGGAGATTGACGGCAAGGAAGAGAACTTTGCCCCTTTAAAGTCTGTCATGGAAGATGAAGGCATTTGTAAGATCACGTATGAGTCCAAAAAAGATTATCTGATTTTCAAGCGTTACGGTGTAGACCTGAAAGGACTGACCTTTGACGGATTCATTGCAATGTACCTGCTTGAGCCGGGCAGCAAGGGCTATGATATGCCCGATGTGGCCATGAAGAAACTTTCTGAGGGCATAGCATCAGAAAAGGACCTTCTGGGGTCTGGCAAAAGCATGCTGACCTACGCGGAGCTTGAACCGGAAACTCGGGCCCAGTATGCTGCCAAGTATGCATTTCTCGCATCGCAGCTGGAAGAGGTTTTAGCAAAGGAACTTGAAAACATGGCGCTGACAACCCTCTTTGAAACGGTGGAGCTGCCGCTGATTGAAGTTCTTGCAAACATAGAATTTGAAGGCTTCTCTGTCGATACGACTGAGCTTGAAGCCCTTGACGTAGAGTTAAGTGGAAAAATTGAAACACTGACTGCGGATATATACCATATGGCTGAAGGTGAGTTCAATATAAACTCTCCGAAACAGCTGGGTACGGTACTCTTTGAAACACTGGAGCTGCCTGTTATCAAGAAGACCAAGACAGGGTATTCTACAAATCATGAGGTCCTTGAAAAGCTGATAGACAAGCATCCAATCATTCCTGCAATCATCGAGTACAGACAGTATACAAAGCTGAAATCCACCTATGTGGATGGCATATACAATGTTATCAATGACACAACAGGTAAAATCCATACGAGCTTGAACCAGACTGTGGCTGTTACCGGCCGCCTCAGCTCGACTGAACCAAACCTGCAGAATATTCCGGTGAGACTGCCCCTGGGCAGAAGGCTGCGCAAGGTCTTTGTACCATCAGCGGGACAGACACTTATCGATGCGGACTACTCACAGATCGAACTCCGCGTTCTTGCACAAATGTCCGAGGATGCGAATCTGATCAAGGCATTTTCAGAGAATATCGATGTTCATGCCATGACAGCTTCTCAAGTATTCGGGGTGCCGATTGATGCAGTAAGTTCGCTTGAAAGAAGCCGTGCCAAGGAAGTCAATTTTGGAATTGTGTATGGTATGAGTGACTACGGTCTGTCTGAAAACCTCAAGATAACGCGTAAGGAAGCCAAGCTGTATATTGACAGTTACTTTGACAAGTATCCTAAGGTTAAGGAATATATGGACTCAATTGTGGCCTTCTGTAAGGAAAACGGGTATGTGACGACATTGCTTAACAGAAGACGCTATATTCCAGAAATCAATCATAAGAATTTCAATTTGAGGTCCTTCGGAGAGCGAACGGCAATGAATACGCCAATACAGGGGTCGGCTGCAGACATCATCAAAATTGCCATGCTGAAGGTCTATAAGGCCCTAAAAGATGAAAAACTGAAGTCAAAGCTCATTTTACAGGTACATGATGAATTGATAATTGATACACATCCGGATGAAGTTGACCAGGTTAAAAAGCTGCTGCGGGAAAACATGGAAAACGCCGCTGAAGATGTTATTGAAGGTGGCTTCATGATTCCGCTCAAGGTGGATATGAATGTAGGTGACAGCTGGTATGACACGAAATAAAGGGGAACTTTTCATGAAAATCATAGGCTTGACTGGAGGAATCGGCTCGGGTAAGAGTACAGTGTCGAGGATGCTGAGAGGGCTGGGTGCTAGAATCATTGACGCCGATCAGGTTGCCAGAGATGTTGTTGAGAAGGGGAAGCCTGCACTGAATGAAATTGTTGAAGTGTTTGGTAAAGAGACCCTTCTTGAAGATGGCACGCTGGACAGAAAAAAGCTGGGTGCCATTATTTTCAGCGATGCAGGAAAACGCGAAAAGCTTAATGAAATCACACATCCGAGAATTATTGAAGAAATCAGGCTGCGTATTGAAAAGTACAAATCTGAGAATATAGCAGATGTGATTGTTCTGGACTGCGCACTTCTGTTTGAAATGAATATGGAAAGCATGGTGGAGGAATCCTGGCTTGTGAGTCTGGACAGACACACCCAAATCAAACGCATTATGAATCGTGATGAACTCACTGAAGAAGATGCACAAAAGAGAATCAATGCGCAAATGTCTTTGGAGAAGAAGGCGGAACGTGCAACGCGCATCATTGATAATTCTTCTGAAGTCAATGAAACGCATAAACAGGTTTTGGAGCTGTGGAATACAGCTGTGTTTGAAGCTAAAAGGAATGTGTAATTAGTGGGTGCCTTCGGCACCCGCAGCTTGTCGACAAAGTCGACAAGGTGACAGACTGTAGAAAACTTCGAAAGACCAGGCGCGGATAAAATCCGCTTTGTGAGCGTACTGTGTGTACGTGATCAGAGCGGATTTTATACAGTAACGCAGTATTTCGGAGTTTTTCTACAGTCTGGGGGTGCCTTCGGCACCCATTTACACATTATAGGAATATGCAGAATACAAATACTTTGTTAATCGGTTAACAAATTGACATAATACCGTTAATCCATTAACTTGTCCTATATTGGTGTATTTTCATTGAATCTGCACTCTATTTCCGATATAATGATTGTGGTTTTACTCATAATGCAAGGAAGGATTGATCAAATGAAGGAGTTGAAAGGACTTCAGGATGTTCCGGGAGTTCAAATAGACGAAGATCGAAAGTTTCATTCTGCGTCGCATGACGAAATTTTAACAGGCAGAACATCAGATATATATTTCCTCAGAACGCTCGATATTCTTAAAGAGCTGGATCTGGATGAAGCCATAGTCACTGCAGAAATTTTTCCAAGAAAACAGGGGATTCTTTGTGGTGTAGAGGAAGTAAAGGCACTGCTCAAGGGCAAGAACATCAAAATGTGGTCCCTTGATGAAGGTGAGTTCTTTGAGCCTAAGGATACGGTTATTCGTCTTGAAGGCCCTTACAGGGAATTTGCACTTTTTGAAACGACGATTCTTGGTATGCTGGCAAGTCCATCAGGTTGGGCGACTGCATCGAGAAAAGTGAAGGAAGCGTGTGGAGACAAAACGTTCCTATGCTTCGGCGCCAGACACGTGCACCCTGCTGTAGCACCTGTAATGGAGCGTGCCGCAGTTGTTGGCGGTGCTGCTGGTGCAAGCTGTATTTTGGCTGCAAGACTGGCTGGCATAGAGCCGAGTGGGACTTTGCCCCACAGTGCAATGCTGATTGCAGGCGATACACTGAAAATTGCAAAAAAGTATAATGAAGTGATGCCTAAGTCACACGGTCGTGTAGTCTTAGTGGATACTTTCAAGGATGAAGTCGAAGAAGCCCTTCGCGTTGCAAGGGAGCTTGGAGACGACTTGTTTGGTATTCGAGTGGATACGCCTAGCGAACGCGGTGGCGTGACAGTTGGCCTTATTCGTGAAATGCGTGCTAAGCTTGATATTGAAGGTTTCCAACATGTGAAAATCTTTGCGACTGGCGGACTGACACCAGAAAGAATCGAGCTGCTTTCTGAAGCAGGTGCAGATTCATTTGGTGTAGGAAGCTACATTTCAGCAGCTTCACCAATCGACATGACAATGGATATCAAAGTGGTAAACGGTAAACCTGTTGCCAAACGTGGTAGAATCCCGGGTCTGGTTGATAATCCAAAGCTAAAACCAGTAGAATTGTAATATATTAGGTCCGCACGGTGCGCTGTGCGGACCTTAATGGTATGGCTGTAAAAAGGTCATGCGAATTTGAAGGATTCTCAAAATATTGCAATTCATACATAATATTCCGACTATTTATGCGGATATTGACAAATGCGGTGTTTAATCGTAAAATAATATTTGTTCACAACATAATATTTGCGAGAGTGGTGGAACGGCAGACACGCTGTCTTGAGGGGGCAGTGACCGAATGGTCGTGCGGGTTCAAATCCCGCCTTTCGCACCAAAATTAAACTGTTCTTAGGAACAGTTTTTTTTTTTTTTGAGAACTGGGAATTCCGGTTCTTTTTTTATTGAATCACAAATATTTCACCTTATGCGATTGAAGCGTGCCTGAGGGTTTATTATAATTAAATGGGAATATTAAAAAAACACGTCTATATTTGTAAAATGATATTTACAGATAAGGGGGTGTTTTGTGTTTCAATATTTACATTTCTTTGAACCGGTTTTCTCGTCTATGCAATTGGGTAAAAGTAATCAATACACTACTTTGATTTACGAAAAGTTCTTAGATTATTAACATATTGGATAGCGACAAAACTGGATAATGTGGTAGAATAAAAATGAAATGAGTCCAAATAAGGCTAAGTTACACTATGATAATGAGTTTCAAAATGGAGGGCACCATGTTATTCGGATTAGGAAAGCATAAGAATTGTAAAGAGGTGGATTTGGTAACTTCGTATGTGAGCGACCAAATGCATGGAATTTCATCTAAGAGACCTGACAACCTTAAGGTATCACGCCACAGTGCAATATTGAACATGTTTGAGCAGTTTCTTGAAAATGACAAGAAAACAGCAGAGTTGCTTGAAAAACTATTGCATGAAAGTTCTAATTTGAGTGACTTCGATGTTGAAATGTCCCATATTGCCAAAGGACTCAAACAGTTCGCAGTGAACCTTGCAGTGGCAAGCGAATCCAATATGGCAATGGTGGAAGAAACCACTGCAAGCATGAATGAAGTGGAAACATCTGTGACCAGACAGGCTGAAACCATGTTATCACTGAGTGAAAAATCCAATGAACTTATCACAATGAATCGAAAGAGCATGCGTGAGCTTGACGAGATTAACACTTTAAAGGACACGGTTGTAAATAATGCAGATGATCTTTCAGTAAAAATAAACCAGCTGGGTGAGATTTCAAGTCAAGTTGATGAAATTGTAAAGGGTGTTGCAGGGATTGCTGATCAAACCAACCTCTTGGCCCTTAATGCATCCATTGAAGCGGCGCGTGCTGGCGAGCACGGACGCGGTTTTGCCGTTGTAGCCGAGGAAATACGAAAGCTTGCAGAAGATACAAAATTGAAGCTTGATGAAATGACGAGTTTTATGGAACGTATTCGAGAAAATGCAGTAGGTAGCAAGCTGAGTGTTGACAATACCATGGAGTCTACACGTGAAATGTCCAGTAAGCTGGGTTCTGTCAATATATCCTTTGAAAGCAATGTTTCAAACCTGGAGCAGACAGTGGATTACATAGAACAGCTGACAGGTATGAGCCAGCAAATCAGCGTGACAACATCTGAAATCACAACGGCAATGCAAACGGCAGCGGCCTCTTCAGAAGAAATCTCAGAGATGGCCACTCAAATAAGTATTGACGCTGAGATTGCATACAAGGCAGCAGCGAATATCGCTGAAATTGATGACAATTTGTCTGAGGTTGTAAAGGCGATGACCCATACTGTCAACAGAGGCGTTAACAGAATCCAGAATACAAAATTCAAGGAACATATAGTGAGTGCGGTGAACAGTCACAAGAACTGGATGAACCGGCTCCATGAAATGTCCTCCAGCATGACAGTCAAGCCAATACAGGCAAATGGGCATAAATGCAGATTTGGTCATTTTTATCATTCAATTGAAGTCAAGCATCATGAAATCCGTGGTGACTGGGAGAGCATTGATAAAATTCATGATGCCCTCCATGCCAAGGCAGATGATGTCATTCATGCCATTGAGAGTGGCAATGAGTTGAAGGCCATATCGGCATATGATGAAGCGGAGGCACTTTCAAATCAGATACAGAGTATTTTCCAGGTGATTCTCAAAAAGGTCGATAAGCTCAGCTTATCCGGTCAAGAGATCTTTGAAGTACATGTTCAAAATCAGCATGTGAATCTCGTGCAGATTGAGAGGACACATTAATTGTAAGCTTAAGGAGGCGCTATGAACAGCTTTAAGAGTTTAGGAAGGCTCCTGGTAGTAACGGCACTTTTGACGGTGCTGTTTACTGTGGGCATAAACATTCAGACAGCAAAGGCTTTCGATATTCTTGATGACAATGAGCGCGTAATTGATGAAATAGAGGGCATGCTCAATGAAAATGAGTTTCCCATACGCGTTTTTGCAAACATAGCGGCCCAAACAGTGGACTCAGATGAGAAGTTCGAGTTGCTTTCCAAAGCGTATTCCAGAAGTAAACTGGAGTTTGAACGTAATCTGATTGAGTTTGTCGCAAGAAGCAGTCAGTTGGAGTTCGACACCTATGAGCTCATGGTCATTAACTTAAAAGCCGATGAGAAACAGGTGCTTCAGAGTCAACTCAAGCAAGTGGTTTCAGAGATTGAAGCGGTTCAAGGCCTCCTTGACACATCCTTTTCTGTACCCATTATAAGAGATGCAGACCTTGTTTCCAAAATGGAAGAGGACTTTGTCAAAATTGAAAAAGATCTTGCGGATTTCCATAAGGGTTACAGTGCCTTTTCAAGTGACATACGCCATTATTACCTGACAATCTACAACACCTTGATTGGAATAGCCATTGTACTTATTGCAATCATGGGACTTGTTGTATTTCGAATCATTGGTAAAGACCTCCACTATATAACCAAAACATATGAACAGCTTGATTCTCATAACTACGATGTGACAAGTCTGCTTCCGGAAAAGCAGTTTTTCAAGGAAGAAATTGAAATTTACAAGACCGTTGAGAGACTTTTCAACGAGCAGAGAATTTTTAAGGACTTTAAGGATCTGGCAAGCCAAACTTTTCATTTGGATGACATGATGGAAATGCTTTTTGAAAAGCTGAATGATCTGATGGATATTGATAGGATTGGAATTGCCTTTGTGGATTATCGCAAAAATAAAATTGTCGCTGAGCACGGCGTTGCCAAGTACGACAAAATCCTCATAGGTCCAGGCTTTGAGGTGAATATCGATAAGACCAGCCTCAAAAAACAGATTAGCAGTCAGAAGGGCCTCATTAACAATGATATACCAGCTTCCAGTAAGGCGCGGCCGAGCAGTGGAACTCTGAAGCTGATATATGAAGAGGGCATACGATCAAATATGATCATACCTCTGAGCTCAAATAATGTGGTATTTGGCTTTATCTTCATCAGTTCAGCAAAGCTGAATCATTTCAAAGAGGATGATTTGAAGTTTGCGAGCAAGATTATTTATGAAATCACAGGTACGCTGAACAGTGCCTATTTGCTTAAGGTTGTCCTGTCCAAGATGACGACGACCTTTGCCAAGCTGGTTGACCGTAAGGATAATGAGACGGGTGATCATATTTTGCGTATGGTCAGTTACTCCATTGCAATTGCAGAAGGTCTTAGAAAAATGGATTTGCCTTCGCATCAAGTTGATCGGCGTATGATTCTCGACATTGAACGGAATGCATCCGTGCATGATATTGGAAAAGTGGGTATTCCGGACAATATTCTGAAAAAACCAGGTAAGCTCACGCCAGAGGAATGGGAAATCATGAAAACCCATGTCATGATTGGTGGCGAGATATTTGCAGACCTGAGAAGGGATATCGGAATGTTTGAAGCAGATTTCTATAAGGTTCCAGAAGAAATCGTCAAGTTTCACCATGAAAAATATGACGGTTCAGGGTATCCTTATCGACTGCGTGGTGAAGAAATACCGCTGGTATCCAGAATTGTTGCACTTGGAGACGTCTTTGACGCATTGACCTCAAAGCGTACCTACAAGGAAGCCTTCAGCTTTGACAAGGCCCTTGGCATTATACGTGAGTCGACAGGCAGTCATTTCGATCCGATTGTTGTTGAGGCTTTCTTTAATCAGATGGATGAAATCAAGCACATTTACAGTAAAAATCTATAGTAAAGACATCCTGTCCCCATTTGAGAGTATTTGAATGGGGACATTTTCTTCGGGTAAAAATTGAAGGTATAGATGATTGGCTTAAGGGAGGTCTAATGATGAATTTTAAACTGTCACGTAAAATTTTGACCGCAGTTGGCTTGGCGGGTCTACTCATCTTTCTTCAAAACAGCGGGTGTTTAAGTGCTGCTGATGTTGTGAATCCGTATGCAACAGATACTATAGCAGAAAACATAACAGAGACCATAACAGAAAACCTGGGACCGGTCGATGAAGAAACAAGAATACGGGCCCTCTATTTGTCCAGTATGGGTGGTGTGCAGGATGCACTTTTCTATGAAGTTCAACCAAGCCTGAATGCACCCTACGTTGCAGGCAAAGTAAGTGCTGAACTCTCTCAATCTGCCCTTAAAGCAGTCAATTTGATCAGAAAAATGACGCGCATTCCTGGTGATGTGGTTTTGAGCGATGAGTGGAGTACCTATGCCCAGCATGCTTCTTTGCTCAATTATGTCAATGGAAGTCTCTCTCATTATCCGCAAAAGCCACCTGAGATGGCAGACCAGGTCTATGCCAAAGGCGCTGCCGGCGCAGAAACAAGCAATATTTATTATGGATACAATAATGTGAACACTTCAGAACTACAAAGCACCATACTGGGTTACATGGATGATTCTGACGCTTACAACATCAGGCATTTGGGGCATAGGCGCTGGCTGCTTTCACCAAATCTCAAAAAAATTGGCGTTGGCTATGTAACGGATGGCAGTGAAACGTATTCGGCAATCAAGGTTTTTGATAGCACATATGACAGACAGGTTCACGACTATGACTATCTTTCATGGCCAAGTAAGGGTCTTTTTCCTGTTGAGCTTTTTGAAGCGCATATAGCATGGTCCGTTCATCCCAATCCCGATATTTACGACAATACGAAAGTTGAAGATATTGAAGTTTACTTGAAGAATATGACGACGGGTCATCTTGAAGTTTTCAGTCAGGATGAAATCAGGCTTGTTTCAGAGGTATCACAAAAGTACTTCAATATTGATACCAACGGATATGGTGAACCCTTTGCAGTCATATTCAGGCCGGACACAATGCAAGCCGAAGAGGGGCATAACTATCAGGTTTTCATAACGGGACTCTATACCAAGGACGGAAAGCGTGCGCAGATTTCATACGCCACGGAGTTCTTCAATGTATTTGAATAGGAAATATGATAAAATGGAATACTTCATTGCGGTACAATTTCTTGAAATGATATAATGTAAGGTACGAAGTAGAGAGAAAGGACTTATCATGGGATTATTCACAAGTTCAAAGACATTTGATTTTGGAACAACTGAGGTTGAAAACTTATTTATTACCGATTTCATGATGATGGCAGATGGTACGGCAATAAAGACATATTTATTGGGTCTGCATTATCTTAAGAATGAACTTGGTGTTCAGGACCTGTCCAATAGAAAAATTGCAGCCAATATGAACGTATCGTTGGATGACGTTGTACGCGCGTGGCAGTTTTGGGAAAAGCTTGGCCTCGTGGTCTTATCAGAACCCGGAGATGATCCGCATGAGTTTGATATAACCTTCATTTCGATCCGTCAGAAATTCTTAGACAACAATTATGTGCCAGCGGAAAAGGCGAAAATGAACAAAGTTGTGAAAACACGTGCCATTTCTCCTGAAAGACTGATGGTGTTTGAGAGAAATGAAGAGAACAGACGTCTGAGGGTCTACATTGAAGGCTTGGTACAGCGGGAACTTCAGCTTAAGGAGCTGATTCAGCTGTACGAATTCGTAGAAGACATCGGACTGGGATATGAGCTTGTCAAATTTGGATTTGACTATACACAGCAGCTTGGAAAGCTCAGTAGACGAGGGAGCTTCAACTATACCTACCGTGTACTCGAAGGCTGGAAGGGTGCTGGGCTCCAGACAATTGAAGAGGCTGAAAACCATATTGAGATGCGTTCGGCAAAATACAGATTTGCTTATGAGCTTGAGCGTGTCATTGGTGCGTCGGGCTCCGCAAATGCCTTGTCCAAGCTGATAGATAAATGGAAGAAGCATTATGATTACGACGAGATTTTCATAAAGACAGTGGCAGAGTACCTGAGGAGTACACGTTCAAAGCTGGTACCGATTAATCTGGACGAGTATTTTCAGGAGCTCTACGGTAAAAACATCAAGACTATTGAAGAATTTAAAACATATCTTTCTGCGGGCGAGTATTACTATGGTCTAATGAAAGCCACAGGCATATGGGTGCCAGTGGAGCTCATGCGATCTGAGCTTAAGAAGTGGCACGAAGAATATGGCTACGGCAAGGAAATGATTCGCCATATTCTCATTGAACAGAAGAAGAGAAAAACCAGATTGACCTTATCCGGTGCTGAGGAAGTTATTAAGGAAGCACATAAATTGGGGATCAAGTCTATCGAAGAATACAATCGTCATTTGATGAGCAAACCAGCCGCAACTGTATCGACAAAAGGGACAGTTAAGAAAGGCAATTTCGGCAAGTTCGCACAGCGGGACAAGTCGAATCTTGGAAAGCTTGTTCAGTCAGCTAGAAAGTCAGATAAAAGGAGCGAATAGTCTTGATTATCGATCATGCCGCAATAAAAAGGGAATATGACAAAATAAAATCGAAGAACAAGTCCATACGACGTATGCGCCAGGAAGAAGTCTATGAACGTATTCCGAGAATACTTGAAATTAAGCGGGAGATAACAGGTGCGGGCCGGGAGCTTACAAAGCGCGTCCTAGCGGGTCAACAGATTACTGACGCCGATACTGCCGCAATGGAAAAGCGCGCTAAGCAGCTCATGCAGGAGCGACTCTTCCTGCTTACAGAACACAACTATCCGACAAATTACTTGGATGAAATCTATGATTGTCCAATCTGCAAGGATGAAGGTGTTGTCGGCATACATAAAAAATGGTGCAAGTGCTACCTGAAAAGGATGACTGAGCAGCTTGTTGAAAAATCCAATATGAGTGGCGTACTTTCAAGAGAGAATTTCGACACATTTGATTTGAGTGTGTTTTCAAATGTAATTGATGATGATCATGATATGACGCCGCGGGACTACATGCGTGCACGCTATAAAAATGCACATGAGTACGTTGGCGCCTTTGAGCGTGAACGTGAAAATCTCTTGTTTGTGGGTCCTACGGGAACGGGAAAGACATTCCTCACCCACTGTATTGCAGAAGATTTGATCCGCCGGGGATTTTTAGTCGTTTACTTTACGGCAATCGGTGTGCTGAATCAAATTAAAGATGCAGCCTTTGATAAAAGTTATGAAGCCAAGCAAATGGTTAAGATGATGCATCATGCAGACTTGCTGATCATAGACGACCTGGGAACGGAAATGACAACGGATTATTCTGTTTCAGAACTTTTTGGCATTATAAATGATCGACTCATCACGCCTGAAAAGGCAACGCTCATATCGACCAACCTCACGCCAGAAGAGATTCAGGATAGATATTCGGAGCGACTTTCATCAAGAATACTTGGGAAAGCGAGCATATGGGAATTCTTTGGTGAAGACTTAAGGATTGCAATAAAATTGAAGGAATATGAGCACAATCAGTAAAAGGATTTAACAGCCTGGAACATGACCAAATGTCTTGTTTCAGGCTGTTTTAGTAAATCTGTAAGAAAGTTTTTATGGACTTTCGAATCTGTTTAGAAAAATTTAAGAATATAACACACCTTTCTCATAAATTTGAATTAAAATATATGTGAAAAATAGCGGAGGTGCTCACAATGAATAAAAGGAAAATAGTTGGATTTGCAGTAGGGGCTGTGCTTCTAATAGGCGGATTCGTATATATGAATGGATCTGAAGAGATCGAAAGCGATGCAGCCCAGCCAGTGACTCGAACTGCAGTCGTCACACAGGGTGATATCATCATAGATTTCGTATCTGATGGAAATGTTGAAATTCCTATTTATGATCTGTCTTTTGAGTCTACAGGAACGATTAAGACAATTAATGTCAAGGCGGGCGACTACGTCGAAGCAGGGACTGTACTTGCTGAGCTCGAAAAGGATGATCTCGAGAGAGACCTGTTAAAAGCAGAGCTTGATTTGGAAGTGGCACTGAAGCAGCAGAAACTTAATGCGACATCCTATAGCGGCGATGAAGAGAATTATGCATATAACTCTGACAAGTACTGGAATGAGTATGAAGCACTGATGGACACACTGGATATTATGATGAGTATACCAGACGCATACTCGGACCAGGAAGTAAAAGACCAACAGACCCTGGTAAATGATGCTTATGAGGCCTATACCAATTATGTGAGCACATCAAGACCCAATACATCTCTGGAAGCGGAACTCGATGCGATTACAGTCGAGAAGGCACGTATGAGCATTGAAGAAATCGAAGAGAGTATCGAAGGCATGATCATCAAAGCAAATGTAAACGGCTGGATTGTTGATGTGAATTATGCAGCTGGAGAAGTAACAGAATCTGCAGAGTCCGTAATTCTCATTGAAGAGGACGGACCCATTTATGTGGAAACGAGTGTTGCCGAAGAAGACATCAGTGATGTGAGTGTCGGTCAGAAAGCCAATTTTGAAGCAGACGCCGTTGCAGGCATTACTTATGGGTCTCTTGTTGAACATGTCAGTCGATCGCCAGAAATCGGGTCCAATGGACTTGTAACCTATAATGTGCTCCTCAAGGCGGATGAAATTGACAGATCACTTATGGATGGCATGACGACTACCGTAAACTTCATTCTGATTGAAAGAACAGATGTCCTCATTCTTCCCAACAAAGCAATTACAAAAAAAGAGGGTGGCCAGTATGTAACGGTCAAGTCTGATGATGGCACCCTGGCAGAGAGAAAAATCTTTGCAGGATTTACAGATGGAAGTCAGGTTGAAATACTAAGCGGCCTAGAAGTTGGCGAAACCGTAGTATATGAAGAGTAGGTGAGCGCATGAAATTTACAGAGGTTATAAGGTCTGTGCTTACAAACCTGCGATCCAATAAGTTCAGAGTGTTTCTGACCACGCTGGGTATTATTGTGGGTGCGGCTACGATTGTGCTGGTTATTGCAATCGGTGAAGGCGGACAGGTCATGGTTGAAGAGCAGTTTTCCATGATCAATGCGGACGTTATTACAATAATGGGAGATCGGCGCGGGACAGAAAAGCCTGATGAAACCATACTTGAATATTTGGAAGAAAACTCATCCAAGATTGTGGAAGGCACAGTCGCAATCTCGGCAGGTGCGACGGCCAGCTACGGTACAGTCAGTGAGAGTGCTTCGGCCATGGGCATCTATCCTGAGTTCATGGATGTGAACAGCTTTGATGTGGCTTACGGAGAGAGTCTTACAGAGAATGACATCAATAAACGCAAGAAGGTCGTCGTCCTCGGTTCTGAAATTGCTGAAGCCCTATTTGAAGAGGATTCTGGCGCTGCAGTTGGACAAGATATAAAGGTGAACAGCAGGCAGTTTGAAGTTATCGGTGTCCTCGACCAGTCTGGAAAGAGCATAGGCTTTTCTTCTGCGGATGAGGCCATGTTTTTCCCATACGACACCGCGCAGAAATACATTGCCGGAAACGAAGCAAGTCCCCAAATCCAGTTAAAGGCAGCAAGTGTGGATGAAACGAGCGCCCTTTATGATGAGGTTGATATGCTTCTGAATCAGTACTTTGTTGATGACGGCGGGCATGAGTTTAGAATCAGAGACGCTGGGAGCATGCTGACAACAGCACAAGACACAGCAACACTTCTCTCTGTACTTCTGACATCTGTTGCGGCCATTGTTCTTATAGTCGGCGGTATTGGCATTATGAATGTCCTGTTTGTATCCGTAAAGGAAAGAACCAAAGAAATCGGTGTCCTTAAGGCAATTGGTGCAAAAAGAAACACGATACTGCTGATTTTCTTGGTTGAGTCGGTTGTAATCAGTGCCATTGGCGGCGTACTTGGAATTATTATAGGTTTGGCTGCAACCCCACTTATTTCAATGGGCTCCATTCCTGCAATTGCGACTCCAGGCGGTGTAATACTGGCGGGCGTATTTTCCCTGATTACGGGAACTGTATTTGGATTCTACCCGGCGCTTTCAGCAGCTAAGTTGAGCCCTATAGAAGCGCTACGCTACGAATAAGAGGAGTGAAAACATGAAAACTTTAAAATACATTTCAGTCGCTGTGCTGTCCCTAGCGCTAGTGACCGGTTGTTCGACAGGCCAAGCCGCTGGTACGGTTCCAAGTACGGACACAGGAAATCAGGCTGAAGAAAGCAATGACGCCGCAAGTCCAGAAGGGAAAGTGAGCACCTCGGAGGAAGGGCCTGCGGTGAGAGTCGTTGAAGATGGTCAGCAAAACATGATGGTTATCGGGAAAATAGTGAAAATATATGGTAACTATATACAGGTCAATAAGGTGGAAATGCCTGAAGGCTTTGGAAGCAGAACAAAAGATACATCGAATGCATCTGGTGGAGAAATGACAAAAACCAACCTGGCGTCGGCAATGAGCTCTGGAAGCGGCATGCGTCCAGGTGGTGGAATGCCTCCAGGAGCAGGGCGCTGGGGAAACAGCTCTACTGAGAATTACGAGTACTCCGGAGAACTTGTAAGCATCATGATTCCTGTAGGGTCAGAAATTACCCAAATGAGCGACGATAGCTTGGAGCTGACATATGACAGTCTGAAAAAGGGGCAGGTCGTTCGTATACGTATGGATATGGAAATGACAAACGAATTTCAAGATACAACGGAAGAAGAAACCTATTATGCAGACAGCGTAATTGTGGTTGAATAGGAGGCTGTCATGTCTGAGCCGTTAATTCAAATGAAGGGCATTACAAAGTCCTATTTCATGGGAGGCAATGAACTGCAGGTTCTTAAAGGCATCGATCTCACCATACATCGCGGTGAGTATGTTGCCATACTGGGACCATCTGGTTCTGGAAAATCGACTCTGATGAACATCATAGGCTGTATTGACTTGAAAACACAAGGCGATTATGTATTGAGCAGCAAAAATATTGAAGAGCTTGATGAAGACCAACTCGCTGAGATAAGGAATAGGGAGATTGGCTTTGTTTTTCAAAAGTTCAATTTGATTGGTCGTTACGACGCGACTTACAATGTGCAGATGCCCCTGCTCTTAAAAGGAGAAAACTATCACACAAGCCGGGAGCACGCTAAGAACTATCTTGAAAAGGTAGGTCTGGGCGACAGGATGACCCATAAACCCATTGAGCTTTCAGGCGGTCAGCAGCAAAGGGTTGCTATAGCACGTTCCCTGGTCTGCGAACCCAATATAATCCTTGGAGATGAGCCCACTGGAAATCTGGATACTGCATCGGGCGAAGAGGTCATGAAAATATTCAGATCCTTGCATCATGAGGGGAGAACTGTAATTCTCATCACACATGATCAGGAAATAGCAGACGAGGCTGACCGTATTATTCACATTCGTGATGGGTTGATTGAAAAGGATGAAGTGAGACGTGTGCCTAAGACAGGTCTCTAAATCGGGTCCGTAGCCCTTAAGGCAATAGAAGACAGTAAAAAGTAAAGCCACCCATGCGTTTTCTTGAACGTGTTGGTGGCTTTTGATTGCTATTCAAAAAAATAGAAGACCGCAGCCCTTGAGCGAATCAAGAACCACGGTTCTGTTTGGTGCGAAAGGCGGGATTTGAACCCGCACGACCATTCGGTCACTGCCCCCTCAAGACAGCGTGTCTGCCGTTCCACCACTCTCGCGAATATTGTCGATTTTTCTGTAAACGACTATTATATAGTAATAAATACGGCAGTCAGTGTCAATAGGAAATCGTTATTTCTCAATTGTTTTTTTGAAAAACAACAAGTTACAATGCGGCAAAAATCACACCACTTCGAATAGGGTATGATATGATGTAATCAGGAGGTGTCATATGAGAGTTTCGCTCGTTCAAATGACTGCTGTCAGAAATGACAAGCAGGCAAACCTGATGAAAATGGAGAAATTCATTAAGAAGGCTGCCAACGAGAAGGCATCCATTATTTGTTTTCCTGAGATGTCCATTACAGGCTATTTGGGAAAGCAGCCATTTGATGCGGCCGAATCACTGGAAGGCCCTTCGCTAAAAAGACTTTCAAAAATGGCAATGGACAGTGGCATCACAGTTCTTGCAGGGATTGCTGAAAAATCGGCTGACGCCTATTACATATCGCATGTTGCAGCACATCCGGACGGCAATCTGGAAGTGTATAGAAAAACACATTTGGGTGCACGTGAGAAGAAAATCTTTTCAGCAGGTGAGACCATTCCTGTGTTTTCTGCACAGAACGAAGGCAGAAAAGTGAAGTTTGGTATAGGCATATGCTATGACTTACATTATCCGGAGCTGGTTACTTCTGTGGCAGTACAAGGGGCAAAGCTTGTTTTTGCACCTCACGCCATCCCAATAGGCGGAAAACGGCGCTTGTCCATATGGGAGAAATACCTGCCAGCACGGGCATATGACAACGGTGTCTATGTCTTGTCGTGCAATTTGGTGGGCAATGATGGCAAGAAGCACTTTGGTGGTGGTATAGGCGTCTGGAATCCAAAGGGTGAAAATATCCTCAGATGTGATGATGAGAAAGAGCTTATGCTCATGCTCGATCTGGATATGGATATATTTGATAAAAGAAGCGGTATGGGAAAGACACCTGGTTTTATTGAAGACCGAAGAGTGAAGCTTTATTTGGACTCGGCTGGTTTTAAAATTGAAGGAGAGAGTATTGGATAAGATGCTCTGCATAAGATGAATAATCATGTATCCCGTAAGGACAACTCAAAGGTTGTTTTTACGGGATTTTTGTATTTTTTTTTAAGCTCTCAGCTGTGATTATGACGCATAAATATTACGAATTAGACGTAATAATAATCTTATACGGGGTTACGAATATGACACAAAGTCTGATTAAGATTATTTAACAATGTTATGTATACAATATACCTTCGATTTTCAGACAATTAAGAACAAGTTGTAAGCGTGTATATGACGGAAACCGACAATGTCAGTGTATTTTTTTTAGTACATAAAACAAAATCAATATGACCGTTTGGCATTTTTCTGAAAAATTGAACATTCCCAAATGATATTGCGAGTAACGTTTTCCTGTTGCTATAATGAGCTCCACAAACAAGTCATGAGGCGTCAAAGCATCTCTGAACTTGTTAAATACACTTAAAAAATGTGTAAATTTGAAAGGGGTATCATATGTCAGTAGCAAATAATGTTGGTGCAAGTCAGAAAAAGAATGGCTTGTTCAACAAGTTTCTTGATGGAATTGAGCGTGTTGGTAACGCACTTCCGCATCCAGTAACACTATTTATGATTTTCTGTGCAGCAATCATCCTGATTTCAGAGGTATGTGCACGTGCAGGCGTTTCGGTTGAGTTCACAATGATTGACCGAAGCACACTTGAAACAAGCGTTCAAAACATTCACGCAGTTTCACTAATGAATGGCGATGGCCTTCGTTACATGTTCACATCAGCAGTTAAAAACTTCACTGGTTTTGCACCACTGGGTACAGTGCTTGTTGCAATGCTTGGTGTAGGTGTTGCTGAAGGTACAGGATTTATCGGCGCACTTCTTAGAAAAGTTGTTATGAGCACGCCAAAGCAGCTGATTACAGTTGTTGTTGTATTCCTAGGTATCATGTCAAATATTGCTTCAGATGCAGGTTATGTTGTTCTTGTTCCGCTAGGCGCAATTATTTTCCTTAATTTCGGACGACATCCTCTTGCAGGTCTTGCAGCAGCATTTGCAGGTGTATCGGGTGGTTTCTCGGCCAATCTTCTGATTGGTACAGTTGACCCGCTTCTAGGTGGTATTTCGACTGAAGCGGCAAAAATTATCGACCCGAACTACGCAGTTCCTGCAACAGCAAACTACTTCTTCATGATTGCTTCAACATTCCTGATTTCACTAATCGGATGGTTTGTAGTAGAGAAGATTGTTGAGCCAAGACTTGGCGAATACAAGGGTGCTAAAGAAATCAGCCTTGAGACACAATCTAAAGAAGAAAAACGTGGTCTGGTATTTGCTGGTCTTTCAACAATTGCATTCGTTGCAATTATGGTACTTCTAATCATGCCTGAAAATGCAGTGCTTAGAGACCAGGCAACTGGCGAGATTCTTGGTCACTCACCATTTATCAGTTCAATTGTTGCAATTATCATGCTCTTCTTCCTGATTCCTGGTGTAGCTTACGGTCTAGGCGCAGGTACAATCAAGTCTGACAAGGATGTTGTATCGGCAATGTCAAAAGCTATGAGCACTATGGGCGGATACCTTGTTCTGGCATTCGTTGCAGCACAGTTTATCAAGTATTTCAGCTATACAAATCTAGGTATTATCCTGGCTGCAAAGGGCGCTGAGTTCCTGCAGTCAATTAACTTCACAGGTTTCCCGCTGATTCTGGCATTCATTGTTATTTCAGCCTTCATCAACCTGTTCATCGGTTCCGCTTCAGCTAAGTGGGCAATCATGGCACCTGTGTTTGTACCAATGCTTATGCAAATGGGCTTCACGCCAGAGTTTACTCAGGTTGCGTACAGAATTGGTGACTCGACAACAAATATCATTTCACCGCTTATGTCATACTTCGCGGTAATCGTTGCATTTGCACAAGCATATGATGAGGAAGCAGGCATTGGTACGCTGATTGCGACGATGATGCCATTCTCAATGCTCTTCCTTCTTGGATGGACAGCGCTTCTGGGTATTTGGTTCATGTTCGGTCTTCCAATCGGACCTGGCATCGGCATTTACCTATAATAAAACAAGCTTAAACTTAAAAGGCGTCAGATCCTGTAACACAGGTTCTGACGCCTTTTTTTACTTTCAAAATGCGCTTACTTCAGTTTTACAGCAGTGCCATAGGCTAGAATCTCAGCAGCGCCGCTCATGATGGATGAGGTTGAAAAGCGCATGCCGATAATGGCATCGGCACCGAGTGCCTCAGCTTCAGATATCATTCTTTGTGAAGCTATTTGGCGGGCGTCCTGAAGCATTGCGGAATAGGTTTTAAGCTCGCCGCCAATAATTTGCTTGAATGCAGCTGTTATATCTTTTCCAATGTGTTTTGATTGGATGGTACTTCCCTGGACAAGTCCAAGCACTTCTGACATCTCTTTTCCATAAATGCTTTCTGTCGTAACTATGAGCATTTTGGCCTCCAGTGTTATGTATACAAGTTTTGTTGGGTATAATATAAAAGTATATTATACGAACCAATATTTATAGAACATATACTTTTTTTTATTTTTACCCCAATATTTCGAAATATTGCATCGAATACTATAGTAAAACCGGTTGAAGGACGTGATGAATGTGAATCTCACTTGTGCTAGATGTGGGAATTTTAAAAGAAATCAGGAAGGGCTATTCTGCAAATCGTGCGAGACGAAAAATCGTGAAGATGTACGGCGAATTCAAGACTATTTGCTTGAAAATCCGGGTGCGTCACTGGCTGACGTATTTCTAGACACTGGTATCCAGCTTCGTGTACTCAATGTACTCGTTAAGGAAAAGCTTATTGAGCTGAGTCCGGTTGATTAACAATCTTCGGAGGCGTCCCATGACACTTGAAGAACGCATCGCCCAAGCGCGGGAAAGTTCTGAGCATATGGAAGCACTGCTCCTGGACTATAAGCCATTTATAATGGCGACAATCTCTAAAACACTTAAAAAATATATACACGCTGACGATACGTCACTGACAACGGGGATGATGGGCTTTCATGAAGCAGTTATGAAGTACGACCCACAAAAAGGTGGCTTTCTTAGTTATGCCCAAATTATCATTAAAAACAGAGTTATTGACCAGCTGAGGTCTGAGAATCGGCAGACGCATAATATTGATTTGGGGCTCAATGACGAAGAGAACGTGAGCACCTTTGTACGTATCCAGGAAAATCAGGCAATTGAAGATTATGAAATGAGACAAGTCGAAGATCAAAGAAAAGATGATCTGACTGTTTACATGGAGGTTTTGAAGTCCTGGGGTTTGACCATGCAGGATCTCGTAAATGCGTCGCCAAAAAAGAAAGAACTTATGGATATTTTTCAGACCATAGGACGCGCTATTGGTGAAAATGAAAGTCTCCTCTCAGAAATGAGAAGGACGAGGCGCTTGCCTTCAGCATATTTGCAAGATGCCTTCAACATAGACCGGAAGCGTCTTGAACGTGGAAGAAAATACATTATTGCAGTTGCAGAGCTTTGGGCGGGAGATTTTGAAACGCTTAAGGCATATGTTCAGAGGAGGTGAAGTGGATGTATGGCTTGATCATGGAAATTAAAGCAAGCAGCGTCATTGTTATGACAAAAGATGGCGGGTTTGATGAGTGGACGATGCGTACTGAGGGCATGTCAATTGGACAAGAGGTTGAAAAGCCTATATCCGGTGCTTCGCCTATATCTTTGAAAGCGTATTTGACAAATCACAAAAGAAGCTATATGCGTATTGCTGCCGGACTGCTTATGGCGGTTATGATTGGCGGTACTGGAAGCTGGGCGTATTATACCCCTTACGGATATGTGAATGTGGATATCAATCCCAGTATAGAAATGACATACAATAGATTTGAACGGGTAATCGATGTCAAGTCCATTAATGATGATGGCAGTCAGCTGGTTTCAGAGACGCTTGATATCAAAAATAGAAAGGTAAGTGACGCAATTGAAGCGATTGTCGAGCAATCAGAAGAAAGTGGTTACCTTGAAGATGATGACAAGTACGTACTGGTTACGGTAACGAAAGTTAAAGACGATTCAGAGGATATATCTGAAGAACTCGACCTTGTAGCCCAGTGGGCTGAATCTGAGGCCATAGTCGTGGAAAACCTGGAAAGCAGTTTGGAAAACTATGAGACATCGGTCAGTGAGAACGTATCTCCAGGTAAAAAGATGATTGTAAGTGAAGCCAAACGTATACTGGAAGAAAAAGCGGACACGCTTGACGACAGTGAGACCATCGGCGCTTTGGAGGAAATAAATGAAAAGACCAATCTCGGTCAGCTGATGAAAATTATCAGGTCTGAGAACAAGGGTGGACTCAAGGACCCAGAAGCAAGCGATCAAGATGACAAGACCGATAAAGTACCGCCAGGTCAGGAGAAGAAAGAGAACAAGAACCAGGATAAGAATCAGCCTCAAAACGACAAGAAAGGCGATTTCGAATCCATAATGGAAACTGACGATATGGAAGATGGGCCTGATGCTGTTTCAGATACCGAAAAAGTACCGCCTGGGCAGGAAAAGAAAGATAATGCGACGGACTCAAAAGATAATAAGGGACAGTCAAATGCTAAAAAAACTGAGCAAGTCACAGAACCTGATGTGGTTGACGATGCCAGTGATGAAGCAGTTCTTGATGAGGCTGAATCCGGTGATGAAGAGTCCGTAAGTGGAAACGATGACAAATCAAATGGCAATGCCAACGAAAAATCAGAGGGCAAATCGAATGGGAATTCGGACAAAAGCTCGAATGAAAACTCAAATGAAAACTCAAACGGAAACTCAAACGGAAACTCAAATGGTAAATCAGATAAAAATACTAGCGGCAATTCTGAAGAAAAGTCAAATGGGAATTCAAATGAAAAATCAAATGAGGATTCTGGCAATAAATCAAATGGGAATGGCAATGGGAACGGCAAGAAAAAATGATAGACGCAAGTATGAGCTAGGTTAGAGGGAACAGTTGAAAATGGAGGGAACTAGGGATGAAAAGGGCATTAAGTACTTTGGCGATTGTGCTGATGATTACATCAGCGCCTGCTTCAAGTTTTGCACAGCGGTATGATTCACTGGAAAACTTGCTAGCGGCAAAATCAAGCACAAGTGAAAAGTCAAGCAAGTCAAGCAGCAAAGAGGATAAGGCATCTGACAAAGAAAGCAAGGCAGAGGAAAGAGACGCCAAGAAGGCTGAAAGTGCAGAAGAAAAGGCTGCTCAACAGGCAGAGAAAGCTGAGTCTAGAGAAGCTAAAAAAGCGGAACGTGAAGCGGCACAAGCTACAAAGTTCATTGAGAAAAGCAAGGTGGAGTCTCGTGAAAGTGATGTTGAAACTAGGATTGAAGAACTAACTCTGATTTTAGAACGTTTAACCGGATTTATCGGTGAAGAGGCAGCAGAAGAGATTTCAGGCGAAGTCGATGATGCGACTGAAGACGAGACTGCAACTGAAGACGAAGACGCAGCAGAGGATGAAGATGCGACTGAAGATGAGGACGCAACTGAAGACGAAGATGCGACTGAAGACGAAGACGCGACAGAAGATGAAGATGCGACTGATGACGAAGACGCGACAGAAGACGAAGATGCAACTGAAGATGAGGATTCTGAACAAGTAAAGGCTGCCAAGGCGATGTTCAAACAGTATAAAGAAGAACTCAAGGCATCGCACGAAGAACTGAAAGAACTCAAAAAAGAGTCGGTAGAACTTAGAAAAGAAATCAGAACACTGATTAAGGAAGAATACACACCAGAAGAAATGGAAGAAATTCAGGCACTTGTTGATGAACTTTCAGAAGCAAATCCAGACATTAAATTCTTAGGCATTGACAACATCATTTCAAACAGCGCACATTTCAAATTTGATATGCCGCCTGTGATTAAGGAAGGCAATACGCTGATTCCAGTAAGAGCGATTACAAATGGATTTGGTGCTGAAGTCGCTGTTGATGAAGAAGATGGTAAAATAACAATCACAAAAGATGACACGGTGATTGAACTATGGCCGGGAACGAATATGGCAACTGTAGACGGAGAAGAAGTGGTCCTTGAGGCTGATACGGAAGAGCTTGGCGGACAGACAATTGTGCCTTTGGACTTTATTGCACAAGCTCTAGGGATTGAGGTTGAATGGAATCCGGATGACGAAACCATAGAACTCAATGAAACAGAGGATGACACAGACGCTGCAGATACAGAGGACACTTCAGATGATGCATCAGATGAATCAGAAGAAGAAACAACGGATGATGCAACTGATGAAAGCGGTGATGATACTGCCGATGATCAGACTGATGATGAAACGGCTGAATAGTTGATTTATTGAAGCTCTAAAAACTTTTGAAACTACCGCTTTAAGCAAGTGTGCTGCGTGCATTTGATTAAAGCGGTTTTTTATTGTCCGGTAATTTGTACGCCATGGTATTGTGCAATGAAAGCGACATGTGATATACTTAAATTGAAAATGATAACCATTATCAATAAGAAGGTGAAACTTATGTCAAAAATCATTGAAAAAGGATTGCAGGAATCCAACTGCCGCAACCAGGGATGCCAGACGCATATGCGATGGCTTGTTGAAACACTGGGGCCTGTCATATTGGGCGCAAAACCGGCTGAAATCATCAGCTATCCCAAATTTGACTGCTTGAGATGCGAAAAAATCGAGGCAATAGATTCCAGTTTTGAGAAAGCGATAAAAATTAAATATGTTAAGATTCCTCAGACAAGCGGTCAGATAAAAATCATATTCTACGACCCGATTCACCTTGAAAAGGTACTCAACGATTCGCGCAACCGAAACTTTCTGATTACGCAGGGCTACCCTGAAGCGGGTGATATGGAGGCTTACATTGAAATTCTGTCCGCTAAAATCAGAAGTGGCATATGTCCTGATGAAATTGGCGTATTTCTAGGCTATCCCCTTAAGGATGTCATTGGATATATGGGCCATCCTTCCCTTAAGCTGACGAAGGTTCAGTACTGGCGTGTGTATGGCGATGAGCGTGTTTCAGATGAAAAGTACAGGCAGATACAGCTCAAAAAGCATGAAATGCGGTGCATGATGAATGAGAACTCCTTCTCCTGTGTTCTAAATGCGATTTAGATTGTTCATTCTCACCATTGTATGTCTGTCAGGCTGCGATATAATAGTAGTGCAAAAGCAATGTAGACTATTTATGAGGTGAGAAAAGTTGAAGAAACTAATTTTAGATGTGGATACGGGCATAGATGATGCAATAGGAATTATGGTTGCATGTGCTTCTGATGAAATTGATCTGCTGGCGATTACGACAGTATCGGGAAATATAGATTTAGAGTCGGCAACACGTAATACCCTGCGTGTATTAAAGCTGATTGGACGAGATAATGTGCCTGTGTATGCAGGTGAAAAAGCACCCTTAATGCGCAGCACCAGATATGCGACAGAAATTCACGGCAGTACGGGGCTGGCAGGTCAGCTTACAGATGTTGAAGTCGAAGCGGCGCTCACACAGGTCCTAGAGAATGAGAAACACGCTGTGGATGCCATAATAGAACTCATTGAGAACAACAAGAATGAAATAACCCTGGTTATGACAGGACCTGAAACCAACTTTGCAAAAGCCCTGGAGAAAAGACCTGAAATTGCCAACTGGCTTGCAGAAGTCATCATTATGGGTGGTGCAGCGCGGGTTCCGGGCAATGAGTCACCTGTAGCGGAGTTTAACATTGCCATAGATCCAGAGGCGGCCCATGCGGTGCTCAATTCGAGTGCAAAGGTGACCATGGTCGGTCTGGATGTTACGACACGTGCGTTGCTTACTCGAGCCCATACGGAAGACATCACGGTGAAGCCTGTGCGGGATTTCGTTTATGGTGCGACCTACGATTATATGGAGAGATACAATCAAAAGCATGGAATTTATGGCTGTTGCATGCATGATCCTTTAGCGGTATCCCTGGCGATTGACAGTTCGTTTGTAAGCACTGAACACGTTTATGTGGGCGTGGAAACAAAGAGCCAATACTGTGATGGCATGACGGTTTGCGATATCGATAATCGGTGGGGCAAGGAGGCCAATGTCCATGTTGCACTCGATATTGATGTAGAAGCTTTTCTGAAGTTTCTTATTGCAAGATTGAATTGTCTTTAAAAATTTCTTAGGAATTTCAAGGGCTGTACTGGTCATCTGATCGGGTTTGTAAGGGTGTGGTTTTCTCAATCGTCAGTTATTTAAACAAAAATGACTTGACAAAATCTGCTTATGGGAATAAATTCATTGATAACAGCAGTGACTAAAGGTGGAAAAACAATTAATCACTAATTCAGTGATTTTTTATAAAAACCTATTGACAATGCTGTGACAAGCAGATATAATCTGAACTAAGTTAAATCCAATTAAAACACTAGGAAATGCAATGACGAAGGAAAGTAGTTAGTGATTCTTTTGAATCTGTGGCTGTTAAGAGAGCGAGTGGTGGTGGAAATCTCGCGAGTCCGGCTAATGAAGTGCCCTTCTGAGCTTCGCACCGAATTGTAGTAGGCTGCGACGGGTTCTCCCGTTATAGAGATACGGCATGAATGTGCCTGAGAGGTGGATACAATTAGAGTGGAACCGCGGAGTATACAGCTTCGTCTCTAGCAAATGCAAAAGCATGCTATAGACGGAGCTTTTTTATTTTCGGGAAAGACACTGCAGTGGTGTGGATATGAAGTTCAATGCACTGACTGTTCTATAGTCTTGATACAATCTTTTGTGTTCAAATCTCAATGGATATCAGGAAAGTTATTCTGAGGGAGAGGCCCTCGAGCTATCGATGTGATTGAGGAGGATACACATGGTTTACAATAACGCAATTGAAATGATAGGAAATACACCGGTAATTAAACTAAGTGCACTGGTAGATGAAAAAATGGCAGATGTATACGTGAAACTTGAAGGTGCAAACCCAGCAGGCTCGGTAAAAGACAGAGCGGCACTTGGAATGATAGAAACTGCTGAAGAGCAGGGTGTACTTAAAAAGGGCATGACAATCGTTGAGCCGACGAGTGGAAATACAGGCATCGGAATAGCCATGATAGGTAGTCTTAAAGGCTACAAGGTCAAAATAGTAATGCCTGAGACCATGAGCGTCGAGCGTAGAAAAATGATTAAGGCATATGGCGCTGAACTGATCCTGACACCAGGTGGTCTGGGAATGCGCGGTGCAATTGACAAAGCTGAAGAAATGCTTGCAGAGGGAAATGTATTTATCCCTTCACAGTTTGACAATAAGGCTAACTCATTAAAGCATTATGAAACAACAGGCGTTGAAATCTACAAGGATATTCCAGACCTTGATGTGTTCATTGCAGGCGTGGGTACCGGCGGTACTATAAGCGGGATTGGCAAAAAGCTGAAAGAACTGAATGAAGCTGTACAAATTATCGCTGTTGAGCCTGCACAGAGTGCGGTCCTATCTGGCGGGGCACCTGGTCCGCATAAAATCCAGGGAATCGGTGCTGGCTTTGAGCCAGGAAACTACATGAGTGAATATGTAGACGAAGTGAGAACCATAGATCAGGACGAGGTCTTTGAGTTCGGTATGGAGATTGCCAAGAAAGAAGGTTTGCTTCTGGGCATATCGGCAGTAGCGAACATTCTGTCTGCCATCAAGGTTGCCAAAGAGCTGGGTGCAGGAAAGAAAGTTGTGACAATCGCACCAGACGGCGGAGAAAAGTACCTTTCAACAGGCTTGTTCGGAAACGGAAACTAGTCCACGGTTAAACTGACTACCAAGTATATTGGAGGATATTATGTTCAAGTCAATTAAGTCTTACCTTACAAATATAAAAGAAAATGATCCGGCGGCACGTACGCTGCTGGAAGTGTTGATTCTATATCCGAGTGTGCATGCAGTAGGTCTTTACAGAGTAGCCAATGCGCTTTGGAGAAGAAAATTCTATTTTACTGCACGCTTGATTTCGCAAATCGGTCGTTTCTTCACAGGTATTGAGATTCACCCAGGGGCGACCATTGGAAAGAATCTGTTTATTGATCACGGCATGGGCGTCGTGGTGGGTGAAACAACGGAAATTGGTGACAATGTCACCCTGTATCAGGGCGTAACCCTGGGCGGTACAGGTAAAGATACAGGCAAGCGTCACCCTACGATTGGCTCAAATGTGGTCATTGGTTCCGGTGCAAAGGTTCTGGGTCCGATTTACGTGGCTTCAGGCAGCAAAATCGGCGCCAACAGTGTCGTACTCAAAGATACTAAGACAGATTCAACCGCAGTAGGGATTCCTGCGCGTCTTATTGGTGGAAAAGATTCCGCAGTGGTTGATATTGAGTCATTCAAAGAGGGGAAAACTATTTACAACGATATGGTCATTTAGAGTATTTGGCAGCAGCATCATCCTATTTGCAAATACATGGGCGACTGCGCTTATGAATTGCAGAAAGCGAGGTCTGGCATGTGCGGTAGATTTTTTCTAGATGCGGATTTTGAAGACGTACTCAGGCATTATTTCGGGGAAACCGGAGCAGCAATAGATTTAAGCTGTAAGAGTGGAGATTTCTATCCTTCTGACTCTGTACCTGTTATACATCGAGGCATGGAGACTGAAAGAAGCATTCATTTGATGAAATGGGGATTTCAACCGGAATATATGAGTAAGCGCATTATTAATGCGCGTTCTGAGACAATCTCTCAAAAGCCCATGTTCCGGGAAGCCTTTATCAGACGAAGATGTTTTATTCCTGCTTCTGGCTATTACGAATGGCACGATAAGGTCAAGCATGCCATTCGTGTTCCTGATAGAGAAATCATCTCCTTTGCAGGAATATACGACAGATTTACAGACAAGGACAATAACCTGATCTGGGCTGTCAGCATCCTGACAAAGGCCTCAAACGAGAGCGTCCGACAAATTCACGACCGCATGCCCGTCGTCCTTAATGAAAAAGATGAAAAACGCTGGATTGCAAACTGCCAGGGTGATTACAAACCCCTCCTGGAAATTGTAGAATCCAGCAGCCCGAAGTTTATATTTGAAGCCATAGAGAAAGACATAAAGCAAGATGAACAATTGACTTTGATATACGAATAAAACAAAGAAATGCACGCGGAAAAAGGAAGGGCCTATTCGAATAAGTATTCGAAATAGGCCCTTCCTTTTTTCGCGTATATGGCGCGTTAAGCGACATGAGCAACCGAAAGGTTGCTCCCAGACTGTATAAAAACTCCGAAATACTGCGTTGCTGGATAAAATTCGCTCTAATCACGTACCTTAGTACGCTCATAGAGCGGATTTTATCCGCGCCTTGTCTTTCGAAGTTTTCTACAGTCTGGATTATATTCTCTCAGGTTTAAACACCCAATAACATGTCCATAGAAGCATCTATCACATCTGGAAGTATTTCTGGGTTCTTGCCGCCGCCCTGTGCTGCCAAGGGGCTTCCGCCGCCTCTGCCTTCAAGCTTTTCAATGGCAGGGGCGAAAAGGTCTTTCATGCTCAGTGTACCAAGATCCTTTGATCTGGAGTAAATGAGTCGTGATGCATCCTCTTCCTTGAGTCCAAAGAGCACGACGATGTTATCCTTCTCACAGAGCTTTGCAGCCATTTGACGTACGTCAGAGAAATCTCTGCCTTCAAAGACTTTACGGATGATCTTGAAGCCGTCCTGATGCTGAACCGCATCGTGAACGAGTGCTTCAGCTTCAATGGAAGCCATATCTGCTTGAAGGGTCTTGATGCGTCTGGAGTAGGCCTTATTTTCCTCAAGGAGCTTTTCAACAACCTCAAAGATGCCATCCGGCTGTACCTTCAGTGTGGAAACCAGATCGTTGATAAGGTCATTTTTAAAACGATAGTCTGCCTGTGCTCGGACACCAATGCCAAATTGAACCCGGGTGCCGCCCTTGTAGCGGTCGATGCGCTTGACCTTCAGTATGCCAAGAAGCGCCGTTGTAGGTGGATGTGGCGCACCACAAGGTGTGCAGTCAGCACCCTTGATTTCAACCACGCGAATGTTGTGGGAAACCTTTGGACGTTTACGAAGTGGCAGTGCAGCCAGTGTCTCGTCATCGGGATAGGAGCAGATGATTTCAAGATTTGACTGAATCCATTCATTGACCTTGTCCTCAGCGCGAAGGATTTCATCATAGCTGAGATCCTTGTCAAGGTCTACCGTCAGGTTGTCATCTGTCAAATGGAAACCAACTGTTTTTGCCTCATAAAGCTGCCAGAGGGCTGCTGAAAACATATGCTGGCCTGTATGCTGCTGCATAAGCTCCTTGCGTCTTGCCCAGTTGACTTGGCACTGAACGGTGTCGCCAACTGTGAACGCCCGATCAACCTCATGCAAAATGTGACCGTCTTCCTTTGAAACATAGGAAACGGCAGCATTTTCAATTGTTCCCTGGTCTGATGGCTGGCCGCCGCCTTCAGGATAAAAGGCTGTTTGGTCAAGTTCTAATAAAAAACCGTCCTCTTTTTTAGTGCAGGCTGTAACTGTTGCGCTAAAAGAAGTCAGAAGCGGTTGCTGTAAATAAAGTTGCTGTGTCATAATATTCTCCTTTTGAATTCTCATAGGAATATGTTAACATAATAGGCACTGCATTTGTTCGTCGAACTTTAAAATTTTGGTGAACAATCGGTTAATTTAAGTATGTTCAGGGATATATCATGTATAATATATATGAGAAAATATGAAATAGAGGTGTGCAATGGATTACAAATTCCTTATTCAGGAAGCTGCAGATGAAATTCTTTTCTGGGCGCTTGAAGACGATAAAAGCAAGTTGGTGCATGATGCCACAGAGATATATCTGAAAGGCTCAGAAAGCGACAAGGACATGCAGGGGTTCAACGACTGGTTCGTGCATGATTACCGCACAGAGTCGGAAGAGAGTCTTGTAAAGCTTTATATGAACGAACATAAAGTTGATGATGAAAAACGCAAAGCACTTTTGGCCATAGAAGGGTCTGTTTTCAGTGCCTTTGAACGCATTGGCGTAGAAGGCAAACTGGTGGTTAAGGACCTGTTTACCAAAAGTGACTATAGGCTCAATGAAGAAATGGAAGCTACGGGCCTGATGCTTATGCGTATCTATACTGTAGATGCCACACATTTTGTTTTGGACAAGCCTGAGTTTCTCCTCGAAGAATATAAGTCCGTTCTTATAAAGGGCATGCTTGAGAAGTACAATGAGTACTGCAGGCTTTTCATGCCTGTGGAGATGGCGCAGTTTACAAAAAAATATTCTCAGGTCCTATACAGGTTTATCAATGTCATTGATGACACAGCGGCTGAATATGCCCTCGATGAAGAGGATTTCGTAGTTCATCAGGCGACCTATATCGTCAAGGACCTAAAAGCAGTCTATGAAGCATTTAAAGAGAACCCGGACATGGAGCTGGCACTTGATGATCCGGCTGGGGCAGTTTTCAAGCTTCTTGACAGCGTTACAGGAGAAGTTCTCTCAGAAATCGTCATCGCGGATGACCGGGTGGAAATTGAGTGTGTAAATGGCGCTTTGCTCAATGCATCCAAAGAAGCGGTGGTTGAAATCATAGGGGATTTAGGGACCCATCTTCGTGACGAAATCGTAAGCATTGATGATCTGTTAAATCAATAAGTGCGGAAAAAATGTAATAATTCTAAAATAAAGTTTGACAATTCGAAATGATACGTGTACAATATATCGATATACAATGAAATGACCTATTTGAAAGAAAGGGGAAATGGACACGTGATACTCGCAACAGGCGATGTCTCAGACGTTCCCGAACCGGACGATCAGACCATAAGGCCGATCGCTTCAGAACGTCTTGAAAGAAATGACATCATAAACGACATTAGGACGCTTTTGGAGCAGCATGACAATCCGGCAGACATCTTACAGCAATACATCGATGAAGTAGAAGAACGGATTGAAGAAGAAGGACGCAGTCAGCTAGAAATGGTTGATAAGAATAATATTAAGTTGCTTATCGAGAAACACCCGTTTTTCAAGAATCCAAACAACTATCATATTCGTCTGATAACGATTATGAAGTATCTCAAGAAAAAAGGTGTGGATATCAATGTGCCCGATATGGATCTGCTCGTAGACGAGATAATTCAGACCATTGACGGTGTCAATAAAAGAGGGTATGGTCAGTACTCAAGAGTCAAGCACGGTTAGGTGCACGCCAACTGACCCCATAAGTTTTAAATGTCGAAGACAGGTTTTGTGCCTGTCTTTTTTTTACGTGAAAAACAAAACACAGCAGTTAGAAAAGACAAAAGGAATCGGAGATTGCTTGGTATGCAAAGCACAGCGTCAGACATCTGGTAGAAAAGACCACAGATTAGACAATCCTGCTTTCTCTGGTATAATGAATCCAAAAAGTGAAACAATGGGGGAGCGTCAAAGCATATGAAGAAAATGGCCATGTTGTTAATGGTGGTAATCCTTTTAAGTGCCTGCCAGGCAAATGAGAAAGACACGGCAGAAGTCAACGCTGATAGGGTAGAAATTGAGTTCTGGTACGGCCTGACAGGAATCCAGGGGGACTTCATGGAGGCCTACATAGAGGCCTTCAATACGTCTCAGGACCAAGTGACTGTGAAGGGTGTGACACAGGAAAGCTACGAAATCACTGCAAAGGCACTTCAGGCTGCCATTGTAAAAAGAACACCGCCTGCAGTAGTCCTTCTTGAAGACAATCAAATGCATAAAATTGGAAACAAAGGCGGCCTGATGGCTCTTGACAGGTTCATAGAAGCTGATTCAGACTTCAACGCACCGGACTTTATAGACCCCTTCCTGTCACAGGGCCGCTTCAATGGGAATACCTATGCCTTACCCCTTTATGGGACGACACAGGTGCTTTACTACAGAAAAGACATGTTCGAGGAAAAGGGCATCAGTCCGGACCTGCTTTCCACCTGGGAAGGGCTGGCTCAAGCGGCAAGCATGCTCACGGTAAAAAATGGGGATGAGGTCCTCGTTTACGGCTGGGAACCCATCCAGGGAAGAGAAGACTTGATTGATGCAACAATCAACAGAGGGGGACGTTTTGTCAGCGAGGACGGCAAGACAGTACTGATTGCAGAAGCCCCATGGGTTGAGACTTGGGACCAGTTCAGGAAGTGGATCAATGAGGACAGGATCATGCGGGTTCATTACGGTGGAGAGGGTTGGCAGTACTGGTACGCGACCATAGATGATGTCCTTCAGGGCCGTGCAGCAGGCTATATAGGCTCGAGCGGTGATCACGGAGATTTGGACTTTGGCATTATTGAGGCACGCCTCAGACCGCACTGGGAAGGATTTGAGCAGAACCCGACCGGTGTTCTAAATGCGCATACCATATGCATACCGGCTCAAACAAACGAAGCGGAAGCAAAAGCGGCATTTGCCTTCATACAATATATGACTTCAACGGATGTATCCGCAGATTGGTCAATGCAGACCGGATATCTGCCTGTTCGGGAATCGTCGCTGCAATCAGAACGTTATAAGGCCTATGTGGCAAATCATCCGGAACTCAAGGTGACCAGTCAGCAGATTTTGACCAGCAGACAAATTTTTGATGACCCTACGGGTGGAAAAATATACGATGCCCTCAGGGTTGCAGCAGAGAAAGTCCAGATACAGAACATCCCAGCTGCAATTGCACTTGAAGAGGCACGGGCAGAATATCAGGAGCTCCTTGACAAGGTTGTGAAGGAAGCGGAGAGGTAGGGGCATGAAATTCAGACATATACGTACAAGACTTGCACTGACAATGACTGTGCTTGCCATATCCATGCTGATTGCAATGGGTACCCTTCTCGCTTATTTGTATTCCAGCGAAATGCTTGAAAACATGCGTACCATTACAGACCAGAACCTGCAGCTCATGAACAATGTCCTTGAAGACCAGGTCAAGGACATATACGGTCTCTTTGATGAAATTCAGGGCAATGAAAGACTCCAGGAATGGGTAGATTTCGAGCCGGGCAATGAAAATGAGCAGTATGAGAGAATGCGGGGTATTTCTACGATTTTACGGGAATATGCCTATGCCGATGTAGGCATCACCTCCATTTTCATGGTCGATGCCAATGGGCAGGTTCTGGATCCCTTATATATAACACAGCCTTACAGCAATATCGTAGAACGCTACTCAGCACTGGAAAAATTCCAGATGAATGATGTTGGAAAGCAGTTTTCGCTGCCTTCGCATTTTCCAAACAAACTCGAAGAGGCTTCGGGGGAGAAGACAAACATCACTTATTTTGATACCTATTTGTCCGTGGAAGATTACAGCCGCAAAGGTACGCTTATGATAACGGTCAAAATGGATTACTTTTTTCAGAACTTCAAGAATGAAGCCAAAGATAAATTTGAATCCATTATGATTGCCAATGAAAATGGCGATGAAGTCGTTTCCTTTGGTACGGCCTACCCGAGGGAGAAGCTGACTGAATCCATTAAGGACAGCATGTCAAACAATGGCATAATGAACTATGACAGGCAGAGCTATTACTATAATCTTAGAAAGATTGACGCCTATCCCCAGTGGACCGTTGTGGGCATTGTGCCTTATAACAGGTTGCGTATAGGCATCGGAACGATTTGGAACATTTTGATGGGCATATCACTGGTATCCTTTGTGATCATTGCGTTTGCATCCATTCTCATATCCAGCAAAATAACAGATCCCATACTGCAGCTGGGCAACTCAATGAATGCAGTAGAGCGTGGCGACTGGCCAGACCCCATTGTTCCGCAAACGGAAGATGAGCTTAAGACCTTGATTGACGGCTTTAACAGCATGGTTGAAGAACAGCAGAATCTGATTGAACGCATTTATGAAGAGGAAGAGCACAAGAAGGAACTGGAGATATCAGCAATCCAAATGAAGCTTGACCTTCTTCAGTCGCAAATCAATCCGCATTTCATTCATAACACCTTGAATGCCATACAATATACCATCATGTCCGACCGAATTGCTGATGCCAGCAATATGCTCCGTGCATTTAACATCCTCCTGCGCGCAAGCATGTCCCACGACAAGGACTTCATAAGTGTGCGTGAGGAGATAGAATGCCTTAACAGTTACGCAGATATTCAGAAAATACGCTACGACAATGTGTTTGACTTGAATGTTGAAATTGAAGAGGACCTTCTTGATTTGAAGATTCCAAAGCTCCTGCTTCAGCCTATCGTTGAAAACGCAATTTTTCATGGGGTGGTGCCGAAAGGCAAGCCGGGAAAAATCAAAGTTGATATCTACGCAGAGGACGCGGATGTCGTATTTACGATTTCAGATGACGGTGTCGGTATGGCAAGTGCGGATATAGACGCGCTTCTCATACGGTCAGAAACAACGGACAAGAGTGCCTTCAACAGAATCAGCTTTAAGAACATCAACAATAGACTCCTCCTTGCATATGGCAATGAAGAGGGGCTACAGATAACAAGTCGTTTGGGTGAAGGCACAACGGTGGCATTTACCATACCTTTTGATTAGGGGGATTTGATGGATAGATATAAGGTCATGATCGTAGATGACGAGATGCCTGCACGTGAAATGCTAAAGGCAATAGTGGACTGGGAACAGACCCGGTTTGAAATTGTCCATGAGGCGGTGAACGGAAAAGAGGCATTGGATATTGCCCTCAATCAGGATGTGGATTTGATTATAACGGACATACAAATGCCTGTAATGGATGGCCTGGGACTTCTGAGAGCTCTTGAAGAAAAGGCATTTACGGGAGAAGTCGTCGTCCTAAGCTGTCATGAGGAGTTTCGATTTGCCAGGGAAGCTATGCGTTATGGCGTAAAGGAATACCTGATCAAAGATCTGCTATCAGAAGCAGACCTGCTGGAGATGCTCTCTGCCACGGAGCTGGAGCTGATAAAGAAAAATGCGGTTCCAAAAAACAATGAGCGCGACATACTCTTTAGAAGAGAAGCCCTGAGAAAGCTTGTAATAACCCCGCAGTCCTTTGATGAGCTCCTGCTTTCCGGCTTTACCATGCACAGCTATTTTAATCTGACACAGGAAAACTACACACTCTTTGTTGTCTGGATGGACGGTTATGTGGCTCAGTATGAGAAGCTGACAATAGAGCAGAAGCGCCTTCAGGTCAGAAATTCAATGGATGCATTGACGCGGGCAGCAGATGCTTTTGGAGGAGAAGTCTTTTATAACCGTAAAGGGGAGTTCATATTGCTGCTGAGCACACCAAAAACAGCAAGTGGCATGGACTATTTCAAAAATTCTCAAGAGCGCTGTGCATATATACGTCAGAAGCTGAAGGCAGTTGGAAGTGCTGCGGTTACAATTGGTGTCAGCAATCAGTTTTCAGATTTGTCAAATGCCAACGAACGCTACATGGAAGCGAAAAACGCCTGCAAGTACAGAGTCTTTCTGGGCGGTGGACGCAATATTTTTTTCAATACCCCCTTTGCGCAGATGCATAAGGCTGCGCCTGACCAGATTGAAGACCGTCTCCAAAAGGTGTTTGGCGCCATACATTCAGGGAACAAGCGTCAGCTGCTTTCGAACTTGAAAGAACTCTACAGCAATGATTTTAGGGGCTTTATGCAGTATAACTATTTACGATATGTAAATGGGCGGCTGATTTCTGAAATGCTCAAGCATATGGCTGAGTCCATGCACTCAAGTGAGGATATTCTCGGTATGCCCTACATTCCTCTGAACTATTTGGACAGCATGGAAACAACCCAGCAAATGTATGAGTTCTGGGAGCGGATTGCCGAAAAGATCTATGATGACCAAGTTCTTGACGATGCGCAGGCCAGCACCTATGGTGTGAAGGTGAGTCAGGCAATTTCCATGCTCAAAGACCAGTACAAGACGGGAATTGGTCTCCAAGAACTGGCGGAAAGTCTTGGTGTGCATAAGGTCTACCTATCCCGGGTTTTCAAAGAGGAGACAGGGGTAACGGTCAGTCACTATATTCAGTCACTCAAAATGGAAGATGCCAAGCGGTTTTTGAGAGATACGGAAATGAAAGTCTACGATATTGCCGAAGCGCTTGGATACAGTCAATCTCAGCAGTTTTCAGTAGCCTTTAAGAAAATGACAGGTGAAACACCGCACACTTATAGAAAACGAATACAGGAGAATCTTTCGTAGAATAAAAGTATGAAAATTTACAAGTAGGTTAATTTGACAAACATAAAGTTAAATTAACCTACTTTTTTATTTTTTGACTATGATAATTTCTTAGTATCGACAAAGCGGAAGGGGGTTATGAGAATGCATCAGAAGAAATCGTTTGCCGCAGGATGTGCATGGCGTGATCCGGCATTTCTCGGTTTGGGATTCATTGTATTCATATCGGCTTCATACGTGCTTGGCGGCTTTAAACTCTTGGAAACAATGGGAATAGACAGTGTTTTGAAAGGTCAGATTGAAAACGCATTAAAGCTCGCGCTGGCATGTGTCATGGGAAGCATGATAGGACTTGAGCGGGGAAATAAGAACAGGCCTGCGGGAATACGCACCAATGCGCTGGTCTGCACCGGGTCTTCGCTTATCATGATTATTTCATTTGACTTGTTCTTCAAGTACCATCACCTGGCGAACTTCGATCCAGCGCGTTTAGGCGCTCAAGTCATCAGCGGAATTGGTTTTCTTGGAGCAGGGACCATTATAAGAAACGGAACGACGGTCAAAGGGCTTACAACTGCAGCCAGTCTTTGGGTGGTTGCAAGTCTGGGACTTGCCGTTGGGGCAGGCATGTATGTGGAAGCCATGCTGGCCTTCATGCTTGTCTATTTCACACTCCACCAGCTTGGAAACATGGAGCAGCGGCAGATGCTTAAAAATGCGGATGTGGAGTTTTCAATCATTACCAAGGACCGTGCAGGTCAGATTGGTGAAATTGGACAAGCATTTGGAAGAAAAGGCGTACGCATAACGAATCTGTCTCTTGAACGTGAAGATGATGCTTACGCAGAGGACCATGAACAGGATGACTCTGAAATATGTGTCATGCTGAGTACGAAACTCCCAATGGGTTTGACTGGCGAAGATCTGAAAAACGATTTGGGATCGATTGACGGTGTGGTGTCGGTTGTCTATAAGAATTTAGGCGCTTTATCATAAGGGGACAGGAGGACATATGAAAATCATCGCACATAGGGGAGCATCTGGATACGCACCTGAGAACACGCTGGCCGCCTTCGAAAAAGCAGTCGGCATGAATGCTCATGGTATTGAGCTGGATGTACAGATGAGTCGTGATAAGGAGCTTGTTGTCATACACGACTATGAGGTTGACAGAACAACAGATGGTATAGGCAAGGTTAGGCAGCACACGGCTGAAGAACTGCGTGGTTTTGATTGCGGAAGCTGGTTTGACCAGTCGTTTAAAGACCAGAGGGTTTTAACGCTTGAAGAGGTATTTCAGAAAATGCCTGAAGACCTGCTGATTAATGTTGAAGTTAAGAATCAGGCGAAATACAAGGACGAAATTGCCGAGAAGCTCGTCACGCTCATCAATCGTCATAAGAGGCGTGACCAAGTCATCATATCGTCTTTTGACCACGATGTCTTGAAGGAAATCCACGATATGAAGTGTGGAATCAGACTGGGTGTTCTGCTGTACGCAAATCTGGTGGAGCCCTGGGCTTATCTAAAGGGCATGGAAACAGAGATTCACAGCATACACAGCGCGCTGGAATACACAGACAGCGCCTTTATAAAATCGGCACAGGAAAAGGGCTTCAAGGTATATGTCTACACAGTCAACAGTCGTGCTGATGCACAGTATTTACAGGATTCAGGCGTAGACGGAATCATTACAAATTATCCGGACATTATGGGGAAGTAAAGGCAAAGCCTTAAAATATTCATTCAACAAGGGGGAATTATTTTGAACATTTTTAGCAAGTTTAAGGAAGGCCCGAAGGTCGATAAGGCGGTTTATATCCCTTCGGTATTGATTACACTCTTTTTGGCGTTTTACTTTGTGTTTAACCCGGAGTCATCACTGGCCAAGCTGAACAGCGTATTTGCCTACATGACAAATGAGCTGGGCTGGACTTACATCTGGTTTACTCTGGCGGCCTTCGGCAGTGCACTCTATCTGATCTTCGGAAAGTATGGAAACGTGAAACTGGGTTCTGAGGACGATACACCTGACTTTTCAAAGTTCTCATGGATTGGCATGATTTTCACTGCTTCTACAGGCTCTTCACTTCTATACTGGGGAACAATCGAATGGATTTACTACTATCAGGCACCGCCGTTTGGCGCTGAGGTAGGATCATGGCAGGCCCACGAGTGGGCATCGGCCTATGGTCTCTTTCACTGGGGCGCAACAGCATGGGCTATGTATGCCGTCGTATCGGTTGCCATTGCATACGTGTATCACGTGAAAAAGCAACCTATACTGAGACTGTCAGAAGCATGCAGAGGCATACTTGGCGACAAGGTAGATGGCCCTATTGGCAAGCTGATTGATATTTTCTTTGTATTCGGTCTGATTGGTGGCGTTACGACTTCAATGGGTCTGGGCACACCAATGCTTACAGCAGGTATTTGTAAGCTGACTGGCATTGAGCATACGCAGACGCTTGAACTGATAATCATCACGCTTTGGACACTCAGCATTGGTGTCACTGTATTCCTGGGTCTTGAAAAAGGCATCAAACGTCTTTCAGACCTAAACGTATATCTTGCATTCGGTGTTCTGGGCTTTCTGCTTCTTGCAGGGGGACACACAGTCTTCATTCTTAATCAGACAACATCAGCACTTGGCTTAATGTCACAAGAGCTTATCCGTATGAGCTTCTGGACAGATGCAGTTGGCAAATCCATGCATCCTCAGTGGTGGACGATATTCTACTGGGCATGGTGGGTTGTATACGCACCGGCAATGGGACTCTATATTGCTAAAATTTCAAAAGGCAGATCTGTTAAAGAGGTTGTACTGGGTTCAGTGCTTTGGGGATCGCTAGGTTCATGGATATTCTTCTCGATTCTAGGAAACTACTCGATGGGCCTTCAGCTTGCAAGCCAAAATCCGGAAGTTTATGCAGGTCGCGGACTTGATGTCATTGCAGTCTTCAACAATGTAGGTGTTGAATGGGCCGTTGTTGAAACAATCGCTGCAGCACCTCTTGGTACACTTCTGCTGGCGGCATTCGTTGTACTGGCATTCATTTCTATGGTAACAGGTCAGACGACAATTGCCTTTACACTTGCTGCAGTAACAACTAAAGAACTCAAGGCAGAAGAAGAACCGGCACGCTGGAACTCATTCGGCTGGGCACTTATTCTAGGTGCGATTTCCATATCACTTCTGCTGTTTGATGCGCTTAAACCGCTTCAGACAACATCCATCGTCGCTGCATTCCCGCTGATGGGCGTATTGATCGTCGTTGCAGCTTCCTTCTTCAAGTTTATGAAGGCAGACAAAAAGTCTCTGATTTATGTGGAGACAGAAGAGCAGGAAATCAGTATTCCACTGAAAAAGATTCAATAGTTATCCAACATACAAGAGAAGGTGATGTGGTCATTAAAACATCATCTTCCCTTGTATCTTACTTGCGTACGGCCTTTGTTAGTCACTTTATCAAAAGAGGTGGAGTAAAAGGAGGTGCAGCAAAATAAATGAAAAACAATAAGGACAAGGGTGTGTTTTCATATGCCCTCCTGTTTTTAAGCGGCGTATTGTTTTGGGGGATATGCTTTCCGCAGAGCTTTGGTGAAGCTGCTGCATATGCATTTGACCTGTTTGTAGCCCGTGTAGGGTGGTTTTATCTTTTGGCTGTCTCAGCATTTCTTCTTTTCTGCCTATGGCTTTTTGTGAGCCCCTACCGGAATATCAGACTTGGCTCAGATGATGCCAGGCCGGAGTTTTCAAACCTGTCTTGGTTTGCCATGCTGTTTAGCGCAGGTATGGCAATAGGTCTTATTTTCTGGGGAGTGGCAGAACCCATGTCACATCAGTTGAATCCGCCAAGCGGGGCACTTCCACTCAGTCAGGCTGCAAGAACAGAGGCGCTGAGAATTTCCTTTTTTCACTGGGGTCTGCATGCATGGGCAAACTATGCACTTTTCGCCCTTGCCATGGCATATTTTCAGCTGAGAAAAGGCTATCCGGGGCTTGTCAGCAGTATTTTTGTTCCTATTTTAGGAGAGAAATGCGTAGCTGGTCCGGTCGGCAAAATGATTGATGTCCTTGCAATATTTGCAACGGTTGCAGGTATATCGACTGATCTGGGGCTGGGTACACTGCAAATCAATTCAGGGCTCAACCGCTTGTATCAGGTACCTGTCAAACTCGAAGTGCAGGTCCTAATCATCGTGCTGATTACTGTCGGCTACATGATATCCGCGGTACGTGGTCTTGAAAAAGGGATTAAGACACTGTCGGATTTCAATATGATTCTTGTGGCACTGCTTATGCTAGGCGTCTTTATGGTAGGTCCCAAGCTTGATATGGCAATGGGATTTTTAAAGGGTACAGTTGCCTATGCGGGACATATCTTCTATGATGCGTTCCCGCTGGATAAAATACGTGGCAATTCACAATGGCTTGGTTCATGGACTGTATTTTACTGGGCTTGGTGGATAGCATGGACACCCTTTGTCGGTACTTTCATAGCCCGAATATCTTGGGGGCGCAAAATCGGTGAGTTTATCGCTGGGGTACTGATTATTCCGACACTGGGGTCGATGATCTGGTTTGCTGAATTTGGAGCCCTTATCAAGGGCATGACGGAGACAGCTATGGCAGCATCTCTCGAATCCATACCCAATGCATATTTTGATGTGCTGTCCAGATACGACTATGCAGGTCCTTTATCCCTCCTTACTATTGTTCTTTTAGTGACCTTCTTTATCACATCGGCGGACTCGTCCACTTTTGTGCTTGGCATACTCAGCACAGGTGGAAATCCCAATCCTAAAACAGGCACGAAGGTCGTATGGGGCGTGGTTCAGTCATTGATGGCACTGGCGCTTCTAATGGCTGGCGGGCTTAAGGTGCTTCAGACTGCAAGTATTGTCGCAGCATTTCCATTTTCCATTGTCATGCTGCTTTCCATGGTTTCTATTGTGAAGAGTTTGCGTGAGGAAAGGGTGGCACTCAAAGGGCATGGACAAGGTCTTAAGAAGAAGAGCGCATAAGTGCTGACGAGGTGATTGAATATGAACTACGGACTCAATATGAAGTTCAAATTATTGCTGGCCTTTATGGTGGCATCCCTGATTGCAGGTGTCAGCGCTGGCATGTGGAAAATTGGCGTAGGTATGTTTCTTCTATGCGTTAGTTTTCTATTTTATGACTTACACAAACGACAGAAAAATCTGAATAAATAAAGCAACACTCCATTAGAGAACTCCAGGAATTCGGTACTGTCCCACTGATATTCTGGAGTTTTTCCATTTGTATGTGTCGGTAATTGCTTAAGTGCTGAATTTACTTGTAAGAATAAAGGCATAATGTAGTAAAATAGACTGGTAAGGTTAAAATTCACTGGGTCATTAGGAGACTGCATGGATCGCTCAATAGACAAGAGACTTATGAAGAAACTGAATAAATGGAACATACATACTCAGGAAGACCTGATTGGACTCTTGGTCGGTGCCATATCGTCAAAATGGCAATCGGATGCTTGGCTTATTCTAAAGTGGCTTGAGGAAAAGTTTCCGGCACACTCGGTCGAATACGTAGAGCCGGAACCGGAGCTCCTTGAAGCCATATCGGAGTATGATCTGGCGTGGTTTGTATCTGAAGCGGACAGTTTCTTAGCGTCAGGCCATCGTACGGTCACTGGTAGCTACTATACGCCTTATGAATGGGTCAATATGATGGTCAAGCTCTCTCTTGCGGATTACATTGGGACCTGCCTTGATGTGCCATCAGAAACAGCCCTGGCATATATTACCCACTTGGTAAAAGTAATTGAATCTATACCGGGTGAAGACTCAGCTCCAGAACATTTGACTACACCGCAACATATTGAACTAAATACAAGGACCCTGCACATACTGAGGAGATCTCTTGAAGAAGTGCGTGTCATAGACATAGCCTGCGGGGCAGGAGCCTTCCTTCTTGAAATGATCGAAATGCTGGTTCGTCTAAGAAGCGCCGTAGACTTGTGCTTGGGAGATTCATCCGAAGATCGGAATTATACTGCAGAAATTTGTACAGAAAACGTCTATGGTGTCGACAAACAGCTCCATCCGCTTATGGTCTATGCGCTTTGTCTTCTATGGCGTTACGGTTTACATACATATGAAGCGTTTGATCTGGCTATTTGCAGAGCGGACAGTCTCACCACTTCGATTTATGAGTCAAAGGGCATACAGGCTGTAACAGAGCGCGGTGGTTTTGATATTGTCATTGGCAACCCGCCATACTTGGGCGAAAAGGGGAATATTGATATTTTCAAGGCCCTTCGGAAAACGGAATTTGGGAAAGCCCATTATGAAGGAAAAATGGACTTGAGCTATTTCTTTACACTTAGAGGGCTGGACTTGTTAAAGAAAGACGGATGTCTTACCTATTTGACAACAAACTACTTCATAACTGCAGATGGCGCTGTCAAATACAGAAAAAAGCTCCATGAAAGCTCACGTTTCAAATACATATTGAACTTCAATACCTATCCGGTGTTCAAAGACGCGCTGGGACAGCATAACATGATCTATATGCTTAAGAAAAAGGAGAAGGGAACCAGGGTGCACGAAAAACTCAGAGTAGACTATGTTCTGAGTCGTGCCCATGATGACCGGATTGAACTGGTCGCTTCAGACCTTCTTGCAGGACGGATCGAACAGACATATGTGAATGCGTATGAATGCGACTGCGAGGAAATTTATAATCCGGACGGTACAATCAGTGTTCTTTCGGATTACAGCCATCGTCACGCGCTGCAGGCATATGCGGCCTTTTGTGACAGCAGACTGCGCGATATTTTCGACATAAAGCAGGGCATTGTTTCAGGGGCAGACAAAGTGAGCCGGTCCATGCTGAACAGTAAAATTTCCAGGAAGACAATATTGAAAAACAGACTGGAAAAGGACATGCCCATATTTGTGTTTGGAAATGACGCACATGCATATGAACATATAGAGAAGGGGTTCCTCAAACCCTTTTATAAAAACTCAGATATTGATAAATACATCATAAAACCGAGAACCAAACGTTTGATTGTATATATAGATGACTATATCGACGAATTCGAAAAGACCTATCCTAAAACATACGGACACTTGAACCGGTTTAAGGAAGTGCTTGACCAGAGGCGCGAAGTTGTGTCCGGCACAAGACCCTGGTATGGTCTTCAGTGGCCTAGAAAGCCTGACGTGTTTGTCGGTGACAAAATTGTCGTACCGCAGCGGAGCAAGTCGAATCGATTTGCCTATACGGACATTCCATTCTACTGCAGTGCCGATGTATACTATTTCAAGGAAAAAGCAATAAAATCCGGACATGTATCCCAGGCGCCACTTGACAGGACAGGATGGCTCTATTACCTGGGAATATTGAACTCCGCAATCCTTTACCTTGAGCTTTACCACAATGGGAAGCGCAAGGGTGAGCTCCTTGAGCTCTACGCAAGACCCCTTCTTGAAACACCGGTACCCGCATACAAGGGCTTGCCTTGGCAGAAGGCGGTTTCTCAAAAGGTCAGTCAGATAATGACCTTAATGAATGAAAGGGAAGATAGCGTGTCTGTAAAAATACGAGAGCTTGAAGACGCTATCGGGAAACTGATTTTTGAACAGATGGGGATGGATGCGAAAACAATTGAAATCATAACGGCATTCCACAAGCGGCATAACACGAAGTAAGGGAGCTGATACCAGTGGTAAACAAAAAATGGATGGGTGCGGCAGCAGGTGCACTTGCTGTGCTGCTTTTTGCATCATTTACAGTTTTAGACACAAAAATTGTTGAAATTGATTCGCTCAGTAATGATGAAGTCATTGTAGAAAGCATTCAGTCGACAAAGGGTGAAGTTCTGATTGACAGTTTTGTAGAAGCACCTGAAGCGGTCCGTTATATGGATGAAACGCGTATAGAAGTTACAGGCAGACATAAGACATATGGTGAAGGGGTTTATGAAATTGACCTTAATAAAATGCAGGTAACGCGGTCAAAGACAGCAAGTGTGGCGGAACCGCAAACCTATACAGCCATTTTGCGATCAGAGTATGGTTTGATACTTGTCAGAAAAGATGGAAGTCCAGGGCTTTATCAGCAGATTCCTGATGGAAGCTTAAAGAAGATAAGCGGGAACTTTATAGCTGGAGACAACCCAGATGTCAAACTGGCCGATAGTGGGGACAAACTGATTTATATGGTGCGGGAGTCTGCACAGGTTGCCACTTACAATTTGACAACTTATAAAAAGAAGGTCATCTCTGGAACGGTGCCTGAGTATGTCTTGGAAGACTTTCAAAAGAGTGTGACCCTGTCGCCTGACGGCGGATATTTTGCAATATACAATGCAAGGGGGGCCTACCAGGACCACACTATAAATGTATACGGCGCAGATTCGGGCAGACAATATGTTGATGAGGTTATGGGAACCTGCCCCAAGTGGTCACCCGATGGAAAGCGCCTTGGCTTTATCTATTCGGGCCAGTTGCCTGATGGCAATGTTCTTGCAGGAACAAGGGTTGGCTACATACTCTTCCCGGAGAAGGATGTCGTTTATTTCGATTTAGTCGCAGAGTCGCAGCAAATTGCACCTGAAATCTACTGGAGTCATGATGCTGGAAAGATGTACTTCTTAAGGACCGAGAGTGACGCGACCGTACTGAGGGCTTTTGATGTGGCCTCGGGGCTCCTATACAGTAATGCGCTCGAACTTCCAGATGGACAGATACCCAGTCAAATGGATTTTGTAGATGATATGATTGTTATGTACTGGGCGGGAGAACGTGCAATTCAGATTTGTGATGTAAATGGAGCTGTTCTGCTTCCTTACGAGTGTATCGATACAATTGCAACCCTGAATGGAACGGATTTGCCTTATGCCATCATGGCGGATGAAGTGGGCTATTACAAAGACGGACAAGTTTGCCTTGTAGGTTCAAAAACGCGTGAAATCCTTGGAAATGCTGGGGCTGAAGAATTTGCTTTCAGTGGGAAGTCGGACTGGGTTCTAACGGGAAGAATGAAAGACCAGGGTTATGAACTCGCTGTTATAGCGAGAAAGAAGCCGTAACGATACAATGTTCGAAAATTGTATCCCTCCATCCGTTTACTCTGGGTACAATGGGTGCTATAATGATGTTAGAAAGTGACATCAAATGGAGGGGAAAGATATGGATACTAAAAAACTTGTTCTAGCGGGTCTTATGGCTGCGCTGGCTACTGTAGGCACAATGGTTATACAAATTCCAACAGGTGGAGGATACATTCACTTGGGTGACAGCATCGTTTATCTGTGCGGCATACTTTTAGGCCCGGTTTTGGGTGGTGCTGCAGCGGCAATCGGTTCAATGCTGGCAGATATTTTCAGTGGATATGCGGCATATGCAATTCCAACATTTCTGATCAAAGGCATCGACGCAATGGTTGTGGGATTCATTTACATGCATGTTATGAAGCACAGCCAAGGTCTTGTTAAGTCTGCGGTAAGATATACAATCGCATTCGTTCCTGGCGGACTGATCATGATGGTTGGATACGCAGTAACAGAGTACTTCTTCTATGGCGCAGGTGGTGTAATCGGTACATTTGGACCAAACTTTGTTCAGGCATTTGTTGGTGGTGCGCTTGCGTTTCCACTGCTTGTAGCACTTCAAAAGGCAAATGTGGAGCGACTCATCTCTGGCCACAATCACTAATAGCAGTTTATATCGAACAAGAATGATTAAATTATTAAATCAAAAGCCGAGAATCACGAAAGTGAATTCTCGGCTTTTTTATAGTGTTTACATCTTATTTCATTTCAATGCCGTCATCCGTAATGGCAATTTTACCATTCTTAAGAAGCTGGCCTATCGCGCGCTTGAAGGCACGTTTGCTCATGCTGCAGTTCTCTTTGATAACTTCAGGATCAGTCTTGTCATTGTATGGCAGTCTGCCTGCGTTGTCGCTAAGCAGTTCCCAGATGACATCCACATCGTTTGACATACGCTTTTTGACAGACTCAAGCTGACTCAGGTCAACTCTGCCGTCTGGACGGATTCGGGAAACACGCGCTTCCGTTAAATCGCCCATTTTTATGTTCTTCTGCACAAGCACATCGTGTTGGATAAGGCCTTCGTATCTATTGTTTACAATAACAAAGGCTCCGAGCTCTTCGCTGACATCGTATACGAAGCAATCTACAATTTCATTTTGTTCTAGCTTTGGTTCTCTGTCGAAGTGCTTTGAAAACTTCATAGTCGCACAAAGACGTTCTGACTTGTCAATGTAGAGCGCTACAGTGTATTTTCTGCCCTTGCGAACGCGGGTGGTCTGCTCTGCATAAGGTAGAAGCAGGTCTTTTTTTAGTCCCCAGTTCAGGAAGGCGCCAATGTTGTTGATCTCTGAAACTTCCAGCTTCTTGATTTCGCGCAGTGTGATTTCCGGTTTTATAAGGGTTGCTGTAAGTCTGTCCTCAGAATCTTTGTAAATGAAAACATTGTACTGTGAACCTTCAACAGCACCTTCTGGCACCTCTGATCTTGGAAGCAGCACCTTGTCGCTTTCATCCTTTGCGTCAGTTTCTATCAAATACGCGCCTGATGTTGTGAAATGCAATATTTTAAGTTCTTGAAAATAGCCTAATTTAATCATAATACTCCTCGGTTTCAATTCTTGAATTGAATCTGCAAACGAATTAGCAGTCATTAAAGCATAATATTACATTATGGTTTCTATTACAAGTGCTTCACGAAAGAATTTGCTATAATAGGCGTAGAGAATTTTTGAGAGGTGATGAAAATGGCAAAATCTAAGAAGACAAATGTAGAAAGAATCCTAGAACAGAATAAGATAAGCTATACTTCGACTGAATATGATGTTTCAGATGGGAAAATAGATGGTGTTTCTGTTGCAGAGAAGCTGGGAAAATCCGTGGACGTCGTTTACAAGACCCTTGTCACAAAGGGGCAGGGCAGTGACTTATATGTTTTTGTGGTACCTGTTTCCTGCGAGCTTGACTTGAAAAAAGCTGCACGTGCATGTGGTGAAAAAAAGGTGGAAATGATTGCTGTGAAGGATATTCAAAAGTTCACAGGCTACATACGGGGTGGATGCTCTCCGGTTGGCATGAAGAAGAAGTACAGGACATTCATAGATGCCACCATTGAAGATCAGCCGGAAATTATTGTGAGTGCAGGCAAGAAGGGTGTGCAGGTTTGCCTGTCTCCGGTTGACCTTGCATCTATTACAGATGCTGAGTTTGCTAATTTGGTCCATGACTAGGAATTATTCTCATTGGCACGGACAGGGTCCAGTGATACAATGATACATGTGACTAAGGAGGAAGTATGAAAAAAATAGCAGCACTGTTCTTAATAATAATGATGTTTCTCATATCTACGGTGACTTTTGCAGAGAATATACTCATGCAGGATCACGAGTTGACTTCGTATATTGAACACGCCAAGGTACTTGATGTAACGGAATTTGAATTAGCGGAAGATGATACATACGGAGAGGTCATACAGGAAGTACAGCTCCTTATTACCAGTGGTTCGCACAAAGGGGAGACCTTTCAAACAGATAACGTTCTTTCTGGACACCCGGCATTTGATATTCCTGTTGAAGCAGGTGAAAGTGTCATCATCCAGCTTGACGAGTTTTCAGACGGAACCGTAGATGTCTACGTAACGGACTACAATCGAGAAAGCTATTTGAAATGGCTGGTGCTCGCCTTTATAGGTATCCTTGTCCTTGTTGGAAAGGGAAAGGGCGTAAAAACAGTCATTACCATTGGAATTACGGTACTCATGATTATGAAGGTCATTCTTCCAGCAATTCTGAATGGCATGAACCCAGTCCCGGTTACCATTGCAAGCTGTATTTTGATTACGATCATAACCATTTTGCTTGTGTCTGGTGTTAAGAAAAAGAGTATTGCAGCAATCCTCGGAACCATTTCCGGTGTGCTGATTGCAGGCGGTATTGCCTATATCATTGGAACGCGGGTGAAAATGACAGGAATGTCGTCGGAAGAAGCAACCATGCTGCTTTACATTCCACAAGGGATTGCCTTTGACTTTAAGGCGCTGCTCTTCTCGGGAATTTTACTGGGCGCCCTGGGCGCAGTCATGGACGTAGCCATGTCCATTGCATCCTCTATCGAAGAGGTCTATAAGGCAAATCGCGATCTGACACGAGGCCAGCTTTTTTCTGCGGGGATGGAAGTCGGTAAAGACGTCATGGGAACCATGTCAAACACCTTGATTCTTGCATACACTGGTAGCTCAATTCCGCTTTTGCTGCTCTTTATGGCTTATGATACACCGGCAGTTCGAATGTTCAATCTGGACATTATCGCAACTGAAATTGTACGTTCCTTGGCGGGAAGTATCGGTTTGATTCTCACGATTCCATTTACTGCAGTGGTTACGGTCCTCATGCTTAAACCGGAACCTGTTGCCAGTGGAGAATCGGAAGATGAAACACTTGTTGATGACTTGGTCATTGATCAAGCTGAATAATTATTGAAACAAAACCTGCTTTAGTACGATTTGAAGCAGGTTTTTTTATGTGGAGAAAGAGAAAACCACACTTAAAAAGCGGATTTTGATATTTCAGGCGTCTCATATTTTAATAGGGCAGAATGAGTATTGTCTTCTTGTAATAATATGGTAATATATGTAAAATTAATTATACATATTTTTACGGAGGCATTATGAGAAGACCTTTAATAGAAACAGCACTTTTACTATGGCTTGGAATAGCAGTGAGCAAAATGGCAGGCCCCTATTATGTCTATTTTGACCTGGCACTCGCATGTACGCTCCTCTTAATCACACTGCGCTACGGTACAAATAGGGATGTTCAGCATAAACCGCATGCGGGTGAAGGCCGGTTTCAGAATTTGAGTGTGGTATTTGCCTGTTTGGTTCTCTTGCTGGGCAGTGCAATTTACGTGCTTGATACCACCAGGATAGCATCCATAGAAAGGCTGACTGGAAATCACATGTTTGCAGGCATTGTGGCGCATAATTCAGGCAGAGGCATGGTCCTGAACAAGGCCCATGTGGCATCGGATGATGGGAAATTCACACCGGTAGGGAAGGTTTACCTTGAGTATGACCTTACTTATCCAGACGATGAAGGCGTGATTGTGGCAGGTGCTTATGTCATCTGTTCAGGATATGCAGCACCTTTTGAGCCTGCACGCAATCCGAATGGCTTCTCCAGTCGAACCTATAACCTTTCACGGGGTGTAGGTCTTGAATTCATAAATGCTGAGGTGCATTCAACAGGAGAAACTGCGCGGCGCATTTTGCTTGGAAACAGGGTGGCGTATTTTGGCGCTCCGGTATTTGATGGGGATGCTTTCTTCTGGATGGAATCAACGAGAAACTGGATAGGGGGAGCATTGTCACGCTTTGTGGGAAAGCGTCTTGACACATACTATTCCAAAGATGAAGCAAATCTGCTTCGCGGTATGATACTCGGAGACACGACGCAAATAGATTCAAGGTTAATGAACGCTTTTCGAGTTTCTGGCATAGGGCATATTCTCGCAGTTTCGGGACTGCATTTCGGAATCATGTACACGGCTGCAAACAGCCTTGTGAAGACCCTGAAGCTGCCCTACAGAACAGGCATGTTGCTGATATTCATCGTTCTCTTTCTTTTTCTGATGATGACAGGGGTTTCCGCGTCAGCCCTGCGTGCCTTTGTCATGATCGCCATGCATCGGCTTTCACAGCTCTTGAACCGGCGCTATGATCTGTGGAATGCACTGGGAGCGGTGGCATTTTGCACCCTTGCCCTCAATCCTTATGCAGCGTGGAATGTCGGATTTCAGCTGTCCTTCTGGTCGGTCTTCACCATTGGTGCTTTTCAAAAGCTTCGTGCAGTCAGTTCTTTCATAAAGCGTGCTGAAATAATCATGCTGCCTGTCTGCATTCAGCTGGGTCTTTATGTGCTGTCAGCAAGTCTTTTCAATAAAGCATATCCTTATGCACTGCTGTTCAACGTTCCCGTTCTAGTCCTTATGCCGCTTATTATGGTGACCAGCGTTATTTCAGTCATAATACCGGTAGGTGGTTCCGTGGCAGCTTTCATCAGCAGTGGCATGGTGGAGACACTGACGGTCTTTTCGTCTCTTTCTGAAAAACTCCCCTTAAGCAGCTTGGATATCAGAACCTATGCGGAGCCGCGGATTGTTGGTGTGTATGCGATTGTTGCGGCGATTAGCCTTTCTTTTGTATTGAGAAAACACATGCAGTCTAAAGGACTTGTTCTGATTCCGATTGTCCTAATGCTTATACTGACTTGGCCAGTGCATACAAATAAGATTGTCGTGGATTTTCTGGATGTGGGCCAAGGAGATGCTGCACTTATCAGGGGAACAGATGGTTCTGCCATTCTGATTGACAGCGGTCCTGCCTTCGCTGACCTTTATGGAATTCTCCTGGACGAAGGTGTAAGTCATTTAGATGCAGTCTACATAAGTCATCCGGACGCCGACCATATTTCAGGATTATTCAATATAGCCAAGCAGATTAGGATAGACCGTGTTTATCACGGCATACTGTCAGAAAAAGCCGATGTTGTTGAGGATCTGAAAGATAAGATGCCAAATACGGCCTTTGAAGTGCTCAAGCGTGGGGACAGAATCAAGTGGGGGCGTGTAGAGATAGATGTTCTTTCACCGGATCTGAATATGAAAAAAACCATGTATGACGCAAATGACATGTCTTTGGTCTTACTCATGCAAGCATCAGAGCACAAGATACTTTTCACTGGCGATATCAGTAAGGCTGTCGAAAAAGAGATTTCTGAATACAGTAAAATGCAGAACTATGATATTGACGTCCTTAAGGTTGCCCATCACGGGTCAAAGACATCAACATCGCAGTTTTTCATAGACGCCCTAAAACCTGAGCATGCGGTGATACAGGTGGGGAAAAACAATTTTGGACACCCGTCAGAACTTTGCCTGAACACGCTGTCCGGCAGTGGAATAGACTATTACAGAAATGACCTGCAGGGCTGTATACGGCTTGAAATTGAAAAGGAAGGGCTCACCTTCATACCATGGCTTACATTGAAGAATTAGAAATGGTACAATAGTAAAGCAAGAAAAAATGGAGGCCGATATGTCTTATACAGAATTTATGAAAGACCTTGATAAGGATGCGCTTAAGCCAGTTTACCTTTTCCATGGGAATGAAATGTATCTTGTGGATCATGTAATGGAAAAGCTTCAAACTGAAAAAATTGCAGAAGCATACGCCGATTTCAACTGGACTGTTTTCGACGGTTCTGTGTGCGAAATCGATGAAATAATTGGAACATGTGAAACCTTGCCCTTCTTTGATGAGCGAAAAGTGGTTGTTGTCAAAAATGCCCCTTTCTTTGGAGCGACAAAGACACGCCTGGTTCAGGATACAGAGGATGAGCTGATTAAATACTTGAAGGCACCGAGTGAAACCACACTCCTGATATTTGTAAGCACATCGAAACCCGATAAGCGAAAAAAGCTTTATAAGACACTGGCTAAGGCTGGGGATGCAATTGAGTTTGGAAAGCTGGATGACAGGACTTTTCCAAAGTGGATGCAGAAGATTATTATTGAGTCAGGCAAGACCATTGATCCGGGAACGCTCTACCTGCTGAGTGAGCAGACGGGCTACCTGGAATACGGCTCAGACAAAACCTTGTATGACGTGAAAAATATGCTTCAGAAAGTCATTGGTTTCTGTGGAGATAAGACCAAAGTCGAAGCGATTCATGTTGAGACCATGATTGAAAAACCACTTGAAAAATCAGTGTTTGACATGGTCGATGCCCTCGGCAGCAAGCGGGCTGAGACGGCGTTCAAAATCAGTCACAAGCTGTTTGCTGAAGGCGAAGCACCCATTAAAATCATGGCGATGATTACCAGACATTTTAGACTTCTCTATAAGACCAAGCTCTATATGGAAGAAGGGTATACGCCATCAGCGCTTGCATCAAAACTCAAGCTTCCAGCATTTGTTGTGAAAAAGAATGCGGCACAAATACGCACATTCTCACTGTCACAGCTAAAAAATATGCTGGATGCCTGTGCGGAAACCGAGTTCAAGGTTAAGACCGGACAATACGAAGGTCGACTTGCAGTAGAGACGCTTATGGTCAAGCTGGGGCGTGGCGGGGTTGTGAAATAGGTAGGATGCACAGGGCAATTTAGCAATTGCCCATGTCGCAAAATGATATGCTATCTCCAAAGTAGACACGAATAAGTTGTATCGTATCTACTTTGGAGGAAAAATGAAGAGAAAAGCAGCAATCAGTTCAGAAATAAAACTTCAAGCATGCAAGGATTACGAAACAGGAACTGCCACATATACGAGTATTGGTCGTGAAGTAGGTGTTCATAGAGAAACTATAAGACAATGGTGGTTGAAGTATAAGCTTCATGGAGAAAAAGCCTTTGATTCATTAAAGCGTATACGGAAGTATTCCCCTTCACTTCGTGAAGCAATCTTAGAAAAGTATCTGAGTGGAAATTATTCAGCAAAAATTATCGGTGCTGAGTACAATATTTCCGGTAATACTATTATCAACTGGGTGAATGCATATTATCATGGTAGTGAAGACAAGTTAAAATCTCATGAAGAGGAAAAAACTGCCATGAAAACTAGAAAAACAACACTGGATGAACGCTTGAATATTGTTTACTGGGTTATGGAAAATGATATGGATAGCAAAGAAGCTTCCAAGAAATATGGTATTGCCTATACGACCATTCGAAACTGGGTCAGCAAATATATGAAAGAAGGCGCTGAAGGTCTCGTTCATAAGAAGCGTGGCCGTAAAAATGTAGAAGTTGATGAGAGCACTTTGAGTGAAATGGAAAAACTGAAGCTCGAACTTGAGAGGGAAAGAGAACTCAGAAAGATGCGCGAGTTTGAGATTGAAGTTCTCAAAAAAAAAGAGGAGTTCGAGAAGAAAAGACGCTATCAAAAGTAAAGAATCAAGCAGCTTATGACACCATAGAGCATTACCATAAAAATGGGTACTGTATAAAGATGATGTGTACACTTCTAAACGTCTCAAGAAGCGGTTTCTATAAGAACAAAAGGCGTGTTGTCCCTGAGAAGGAAACACAGGATCAGTTGTTGTGTAACCTGATTTATGATTATCACTCAACATTCGATGGCATTCTCGGTTATAGACGAATGGCTCTGTTCCTCAATCGATTAAATCACTTCGCCCACAGCGAAAGCTATGTAAGACGGTTGATGAAGTTCTTAGGCATATCAGCACGCATCCGAAGGAAAAAAGTGAATCGTACCCGTACAAGAGTTGAACATATAGCAGAAAACATCCTGAATCGAAACTTTAATGCGTCAACACCCAATGAAAAATGGCTTACAGATATCACCGAGTTTTCAATAACTGGGACACATCGCAAGCTCTATCTTTGTTCAATACTGGACTTGTACAATCGGAGTATCGTGGCTTATAAACTGTCATATTCCAACAATACTCAGCTGGTGTTGAAAACATTTGAACGCGCTCTGGAGAATAACCCTGGAGCAAAGCCCCTTTTGCATAGCGATAGAGGCTTTAACTACACTTCAAATGCATTCAAGATCAAACTAGAAGCTGCAGATATAACACATAGCATGTCACGGGTTGGCAAATGTATCGATAATGGTCCGATGGAAGGTTTCTTCGGAAGTCTGAAGTCAGAGATGTTCATCGGCAAGAAATTCACTTCGCTTGAAAGCCTTAAAACAAAAGTAATAGATTATATAAAACTATACAATGAAAAAAGGTTTCAAAAGAACCTAGGAGGTCTTGCTCCCGTGGAACTTAGAAACCAGTTTTTTAAATGCGCATAGAATACAATTATATCGTGTCTACTTGACAGGGAGCTGTTCAAAACGCGCCATATACATAAATAGAGCTAAATATCCATTCAAATGAATTTGATGGACATTTAGCTCTATTTATGTGCATTTCTTTGTTTTTCATGGTATAGAACAGCACCGAGCAACCTGTCGGTCGCTCAGGTCGCTAAACGCGCCCAATGGCTATAAGCATAAAAAAACAGACATTCATGTAAACATGATGTCTGTTTTTTTATGCTTATAGCCGCTGTTCTTTGTTTTTTCCGCAAAAAAGACGGAAAGCGCACGTTTGCACTCGTGCGCTTGTTCATTATAAATCTGAATTCAAATTTATAACAAGGGAATTGGGGAATCAATTTCCCTTATTAAAGGCATACTGATTGATCTGATCAGATGCCCTTATAAAAAAACTTAACTCGCATAGATTAATCATTAGAGGGTGATTATGCTAGAGTGCTAAGTTTCTTTGATAGACGAGCAACTTTACGAGATGCTGCGTTCTTGTGGATCACGTTTTTCTCAGC